>JAHFTG010000050.1 GCA_023269455.1 Opitutaceae bacterium
GCCCTGCATGTTGGTGCGGCTATCGAAGAGGTCGGAATCAACCAAGTTGGAATCAAGAGCGAAGGCATCGACGGATTGCCAGAAAGCCTTGGCTTCCCAGTCGCCTTTGACCTTAGAAGCACCGACGCCGAACCCGAGTTGGTAGGCTTGGTTTTCGCTGGTATAAGCAGGCTTGCCGGCGGACTTGGCGCGCTGATCGGCCGACGTGTTGTAAGCAAAGTCACCGAAGACTTTGGCGGGAAGAGCACCGAGCTTGAAGCCGACTTCGACCGGAATATCGATGATCGAGAGACCGTTCGTGCGGTAAGTATTATAACCGGGAGTAGCGATGGCCAAAGGTGCATTGAGGGCCGTCGCACCGGTATCGTTGCCCGCGTAATAATAATATGAAGGAAGTGCTTGGACCGTTACAGTATCTGAAACCTTAACTTTGGCTCCGCCTTGGAAAGCCCAGAGATAGGTGTTTTGACGACTTGCGGTCGTCCCGTTGGGAACAATAGGATTGGTATTACCACTGCCTTCATAGATGAACTGACCGAGGTTGGCGATCCAAGTGATCTTATCATCTTGGTGGCTCCACTGCTCCGCTAAACCATCAGGATTAAAGTCGTCGTCCCAGAGCATCGAAGTCGTGACTAGAGGCGTGCCAGGAAGGCGACCGGCAGTGACCGTGAAGTCTCCCATGGTGCGACCAATATAAGCTTGGCCAAGCGCCAGACTGTCAGTCTTCGTAAAGGGAGCGTTGTTACTGCCAGCCGTCACATTGGTCGAGCGGTTGTTGCCAAGCGGCTCGATGCGGGCGCCGAAGAACCAGCCGTCCTGCATTTTACCGGTAAGGGCCAGACGCAGACGGTAACGATAACGATTACGCTCCTGCTGGTTACTGGTGCTGGTCGCGGGGGCGACCGCTCCGTCTTGACCTGTGCGGTATTCGTAGCGGGCGCGGACGTCGCCGGAGAGCTTCAGCTCGGTGAAGGCGGACGAGAGATTGAGTTTTCCGGCGGAGCTGGTGCCGAAATCCTTGATGAGGTCGGCGCGAATGTCTTCGGCTTCCTGATCGTTAAGGACGCCTTTTTTAACGAGGGCGTCGATGAGAGGGCCGCTGTCCTGGGCGTGGGCCAGGGAGGCCGCGCCGAGGGCAAGGCTGCCGAGCAGCGCGAGCCATTTGAGTGAGTTCTTAGCCATGACGTTCTTGGGTGTTTTGTTTGGTGTGTTTAAACAACGGACCACACTTGCGGTGTTTGCCGTTGCCCCAAGATGCCCGCCGATTGTTACGAATCCGTGGCGGCTTTGTTACATGACGGTGATTAAACCCCCGTTTTTTGAACAATTTTCACCCAGACGCGTCTGCGGCGTTCCACCGTGCGCCCCCCAACGTCCGCACCCGCCTCTCGTGCCTTTTTTTCTTCCAACCTAGCAACCGCCAACCGGTTTACTGCACCGGCTCTTCTTCGACCTGCGTGGTCGTGAGCTGCACCAGCTCCTGCAACGACGAGAAGTGCCGGCTGAGATCGAAGTCTCCGCCCAGCCCGCCGATGACGCGGTTAAAGAGGTCTTTCTTCGACGCCTGCAGCGCCTGGATGCGCTCCTCGATCGTGCCCGCCGTGACCATGCGATACACAAAAACCGTGCTTTTCTGGCCGATGCGGTGGACGCGGTCCACCGCCTGCGCCTCGACCGCCGGGTTCCACCACGGATCTAGCAGGAAAACATAATCCGCCGCGTGCAACGTGATGCCGGTGCCGGCCGCCTTGAGCGACACGAGCATGACGGCCGCGCCCTCGGCGTGTTGAAAACCATGCACGGGCTTGAGCCGGTCGAGGGTCATGCCGGTGAGTTCGTAACGCGGCAGGTCGGGGAAATTCTGCGCCAGTGCCTCGCGCACGCGGTCGAGGAGCATCACGAACTGCGAGAAGATCACGACCTTGTGCCCGCTGCTGATGATCTCCGCCAGTTTCTCGACGAGCAGGGTGATCTTGCCCGAATCACTGATCGGCGAGTTGAGCCACGGAAGCATGTCGGGATCGCAGCACACCTGGCGTAGGCGCGTGAGCAACGCGAGGAAGCCGAAGGATTTCTCGCGCATCGCAGTTCCCACGTCGTCGCCGAGGCGGTTGAGCCCTTCGGAGCAGATGCGGGCGTATTCGGCGCGCTGGACATCGGTGAGCGGGCAGATGAGGTCCATCTCGACCTTGGGCGGAAGCTCGGTGGCGACTTCGTTTTTCGTGCGGCGCAGGATGAACGGCGCGAGTTGCGTGCGGAGACGTTCCAACGTGCCCGCACGATCCGTGTTGAGCGACGCCTCGAAGGTTGCGCGCGAACCCAGCAGGCCCGGCAGCAGGTAGCGGAAAATCGACCAGAGATCGAGCTGGCGGTTCTCCAGCGGCGTGCCGGTCAGCACAATGCGGTGCTTCGCGCGCAGGGCGAAACAGGTCTGCGTCACCTTGGCGTCGGGGTTCTTGATGAACTGGCCTTCGTCGAGCACGGCGTAACCGAACTCGTGCTTGTCGAGCATCGCGCGGTGCTTGCGGAGCTGGGTGTAGCTCGCGAGCCAGATGACCGGATCTTTCCGCGAGAGGAAGTCGTTGCCGGTCTTGAGCACATCGACCGCGAGGTGCGGATAAAACCGCGCGATCTCCTCACGCCAGACGGGAACCACGCTGGCAGGACAGACGATGATGTTGGCGCGGTCGATTTCGGGTCGCGACGCGAGCAGCGTCAACACTTGCAGCGTCTTGCCGAGGCCCATCTCGTCCGCGAGCAGGCCGTGGCAACCCACGTCGCAGAGATGGTGCATCCACTCGACGCCGCGGCGTTGGTAGGGACGCAGCAGCTCGGGCAGCTCCGCGGTGACGGCGGTGGCGGTCAACACGCTTTGGCGCCATGCCTCCAACTCGGGCGCGAGCGTGACCTTGAAACGCGTGTCGCTGTAGAGCGAAAAAATCAGATACGGAGAAAGTTCACCGTTGGCGTGGGTATCGGCGATGTTGCGCTCCCATGCCTTGATCGTGTCGAGCCGGTCGGTGGGCAGCGAGACGATGCCGATACTCGGGATGATGACCGGCGTGGTGCCCTTCTTTGTGAGGATGGCGACTTCGTCGTCGGTGAGGAGACGTTCGCCGGCCTTGAAAATCCAACGCAGGTCGAGCCCCTGTCCCTGGCCGGATGCACCGCGCCGCACCTGGGCCACGGCCTCGACGGTGATCTCTTTGGTGCCTTGCAGAAGCGTCGCGGCCTGCGCGTCGAGTTCGACCGCGAATAGTTTTTTCCAGGCAGGCAGGGTCGTGCGGAGGAAGTTCGGAATCTCCACCACCGATGCGAGCACGTAGAGTCCCGTTTCCTGAAAATAAGTGAAGTGCGCCTTGCGCGCGTAGGCCGCGAGGCCGATGAGCTTGGCGCGCTCGCTGGAACTCACGGTGGCGTGGCCGTTGCCTGCCGCCTGCGCCGCCTGTCCGAGCGCGGGGATGCGTTTCTTGTCGGGGTTCACCCAATGCGCCTGAAACGTGAGTCCGTCCGCCGTGGTTTTAAAAACAAGGATGAGCGTGCGCGAGGCCGCGCGGGCGGCGGCTCCGGCCGGCGTGCGCCGCGAAGGCGCGGGCGATGGTGTGAGCGAAATGGGTCGGCCGGCTGAATGGCCGTTCGAATGGCCGTTGGAGCCGCTCGCGCCATGCGATCCGTTGGAGTTGTGGGCGGAACCGGTGGCGTGGCCGTTGGAGCCGTTGGAAGCGTTGGGTGAAACGACCGGCGCATCGTCGGGCAGCGGCGAGATTTCGTCGGCGACCAGTTCTTCGATCTCGTGCAGACCGGCGACCGCCAGCGCATACGCCATGTCGAGATCGGTGGACGAGGAGCGCACGGAAACGCCTTCGTCCTTCCACTCGATCACGGCGTATTCCTCTTTTTTATCGATGCGGCGGTGGACGATCGCATCGGAGGCGGTCAGCTCCAGTTCGCGCACTTCGCCGTCGCGGTAGATGCGATGGCCTTCCTGAAGTTGGGCCTCATTGAAATGGCGTTCCCAATCGTGTTCGAGTTTACCGAACCAGAATTCGAGAGACTGCGGAGTATAGACTCGTTTCGGACCGTGCGTTTGCATCCAACGTAAAAGGCCGGACCGTAGGCCGCGCGCAGGGGCGAGCAACCTTTAATTGCAACCGAGTCTTTCAAAATCGTAACCCGGCGCGGCGCTTTCGGACTTGTCGCCGTTTGACGGCACGGTTCACCTGCCCCATGGCCCTCAACCAACCCCGCTCGGCACCGCGCCGCACGAGCCTGCTGATCGACGCAATCGTCATCGTGGGTCTCGTCTCGCTGGTGTTTGGCGTCGCCCATGTGGCCGGCGAATGGCGGGAGCCGCTGCGACCCAACGTCGAAATCGACCTGTCGCCGTGGGCGCTGCCCAAGTATGCGCTGTTCTCGTTCGCACGCGGTTGGATCGCCTATTTTTTCTCGCTGGTTTTTGCCCTCGTCGTGGCGTCGTGGGCTTTTTACGACGCGCGCGCGCAACGCTTCATCCTACCCGCGCTCGACGTGCTGCAAAGCATCCCCGTGCTCAGTTTTCTGCCCGGCCTCGTGCTCGCCCTGGTCGGCCTTTTTCCGCACAGCAACACCGGCCTGGAGCTGGCCTGCGTGCTCATGATTTTCACGGGGCAGGTCTGGAACATGACCTTCAGCTATTACGATTCGCTCAAGGGCACGCCGCCGGATTTTCGCGCGCTGGGCAAACTCTACGATTTCAGTTGGTGGCGCCGCTTCTGGAAAGTAGAACTGCCCGTCGGCGCGCAGGGTCTCATCTACAACAGCATGGTCTCGATGGCGGGCGGCTGGTTTTTCCTCAGCGTCACCGAGGCGTTTCAACTGGGCGACCAGGACTTTCGCGTGCCCGGCATCGGCTCCTACATGAGCGTCGCGCACGAGCACAACGACGTCCGCGCGCAACTCTTCGGCGTGCTCGCGATGGGCATCGTAATCGTCGCGGTTGACCGGCTCGTCTGGTGGCCGCTCGTGCTGTGGTCGAAGAAGTTCAACCTCGATGACTTCGCCGGTGCCGCTGCGAAAAAATCCAGCGTGAGCCTGTGGCTCGCCCGCTCCGCCGCGATCCAACGCATCGGCCACAGCTTCGCACGCTTCCAGTCCTGGATGGTCAGCCCCAAACACGCCCCGCACGCCGTCGCGACCGCCACGCTCTCCACTGAAACAGTCCCGCACGCCGCGACAGGCCGACGCGGCCACATCGGCAAATGGATCTACCGCATCCTGCTCGCGTTGATCGCCGTCGTGATCGCGCTCGGCCTCGTGCAACTCGTGCGTCTGCTCTCGCACGTGACGCCGGCCGACTGGCGCACGATTTTGGCCGACGCCTCCATCTCCTTCGGACGCGTCATGCTCGCCGTCGCGCTCGGCACGTTGTGGACCGTGCCCGTCGGCGTTTGGATCGGCATGAATCCAAAGCTCTCCAGCCGACTCCAGCCGTTCATCCAGTTCGCCGCGTCGTTCCCCGCGCCGATGATTTACCCGTGGATTCTCGCGCTGTTCCTACACTTCAGCACGACCCCGCTGCAATGGGGCGCGATCCCGCTCATCATGCTCGGCACGCAGTGGTATATCCTCTTCAACGTCGCGTCCGCCGCCTCTGCCATCCCCAATGACATCCGCAGTTGCGCCGCGATTCTGCGACTCGACGGCTGGCGGCGGTGGTCGCGCTATCTCCTGCCTGCCATCGCTCCGGGCCTCGTCACCGGTTGGATCACCGCCGCCGGTGGCGCCTGGAACACCACGATCGTCGCCGAATACGTGCAGGACAGCGGCAAACTTTACCAGGCGACGGGCCTCGGCTCGCTCATCAGCCAGGCCACCGCCGCCAAGAATTTCCCCGTGCTCACCGCTGCGTCCATCGTCATGGCCGTCATCGTGGTTGGCATCAACCGCACCGTCTGGAAAAAACTCCAGGCCATCGCCAACGATCGTTGCCGCTTCGGCACCTGAGCCATGAACCCGACCACTCCGATCATCGACATCAGCCACGTCTGCCACGAATACGCTTCGAACGCGCAGGAACACGACCTCGTGCTCTCCGACGTGAGCCTGACCATCGCGGAAAACGACGTCGTCGCCCTCCTCGGCCCCTCCGGCTGCGGCAAGTCCACCCTCATCCGCGTGCTCTCCGGCCTCATCCAACCCACGCGCGGCTCGGTCAGTTATCGCGGCAAACTCCTCGACGGCGTCTCGCCCGGCGTGGCGATGGTGTTTCAAAATTTCGCGCTGTTCCCGTGGCTCACCGTGCGTGGCAACATCCTTCTTCCCGTCGAGCATCTCCCGCCCGCCGAGCAGCAGGCGCGCCTCGAAACCGTCTTGGCCACCGTCGGCCTCGGTGCCTACGAATACTCCTATCCGCGCGAACTCTCCGGCGGCATGAAACAACGCGTCGGCATCGCCCGCGCGCTCATCGCCCAGCCCGAAGTCCTCTGCATGGACGAGCCGTTCAGCGCGCTCGACGTGCTCACCGCCGAAACCCTGCGCAACGAGATCAGCCGCCTCCTTGCCTCGACCGACCATCCCCTGCGCACGATGGTTTTCGTCACGCACAACATCTCCGAAGCAGTCTTCCTCGCCACGCGCATCGTCGTGCTCGCCGCCCAGCCCGGCCGCATCGCGCAGATCGTGCCCAACACCCTCCCCTACCCGCGCGACCCCGATTCCCCCGCCTACCGCGCCGCCGTCGAAACCCTCCACGGCATCCTCACCCACACCAATCTTCCCGACCACGCCTGCGTCCCCGCCGACGCCGGCAAAGTCGTCACCAAAGTGGACGACACCCGCCGCCGCATCGGCCCCGTGTGCCTGCCTTACGTCACCCCCGGCGAAGTCCTCGGCCTGCTCGCGCTCCTCGGCGACGAACCCTGCGACGTGTTTGATCTGGCCGAACGTTTCGGCCGCGAATTCGGCGCCGTCGTCCGCGTCATCAAGGCCGCCGAACTCCTCGGCTTCCTCTCCACGCCCGGCCAGGACGCCCAGATTACCGACCTCGGCAAACAAGTCGCCGCCGCCTCCACCACCGAGCAAAAACACCTCGTCCGCGAACAGCTCTTAAAACTTAAAATCTTCGAGCTGCTCGTGCGCCTCATCCGCGTGCAGGAAAACCACACCATCACGGAAGAAGAGCTCCTCCGCGAACTCCAGGCCGCCCTCCCGCACGAAAAGCCCAAGCAACTCTTCCGCACGTTGCTCGCCTGGGGCCGGCATGCCGAAATCGTCAGCTACGACCAGCGCAAGCACCAGCTCCGCCTCTACGAACGCAAGCACGCCGCGCGCGCCGTCGGCCACCCGCTCATCCCGCCGACCGCCTGAGCGGCTCCCGTCCCTCCTCGTTCATCCCGCCAGCTCCGCGCGAATCACTGCCAGCGTCCGCGCCACCGCGCCTTGATTCGCCCGGTGCCACGCCTGCGCCGCCGCCGCCATGCGCTCGCGTGACGCCGCATCCACCCACAGTTCCTGAAACGCCACGATCAGCCCGTCCGCATCCGCCACCGCGCGCGCCGCGCCGGCTTCCCGCAACTCCCGCGCGATCACCTTGAAATTCGTCAACTCCGGCCCGAACACCACCGGCTTGCCCAGCGCCGCCGCCTCGACCGGCGTCTGCCCTTCGTGATGCGGCGGCAGGCTCTTGCCCACGAATACCACCGTCGCCAGTTGCGTGAGCCGCCGCAGCTCGCCCGTCGTGTCGCCCACCGCGACTTCGACCGGCCCCGCCGCCACCCCGCGCGAACGAAAATGATAACTCAGCCCGCTTGCCTTCAACAACGCCTCCACCTCCGCACGTCGCTCCGCATGACGCGGCACCAACAACAGCCGCACCGCGCAACCTTCCGCCCGCAATGCCCGATACGCCGAGATTAAAGCCGCCTCTTCGCCCGGCCAGGTGGACGACCCCAGCAACACCGGCTCATCACCAAACCCAAGCTCACGCCGCAGCGCCTGCTTCTCGTCCTCGCCGATCAACGGAATAGTCACATCGAGTTTGATATTGCCCGTCGTCGTGATGCGATCCGCCGCAAAACCCAACTCGCGAAACCGCTCCGCATCCTGCGCCGACCCGGCGAGCACCCGCGTGATCCCGCCGAGCAACGGCGCGGCCAGCCCGCGAAATTTCATCATCCGCCGAAAGCTCCGATCCGAAAGCCGCGCGTTCACCGCCAGCACCGGCACCCCGCGCACTTTGGCCTGATGAATGTGTTCCGGCCAGCGCTCACCCTCGGTGAGAATCACCAAATCAGGCCTGACTACCCGCCACGCCCGCCGCGAAAACAACCACCAATCCACCGGAAAATAACCGATGCCTGCGACCAGCCCCGCGTAACGCTCACGAGCCAACGCATACCCCGTGCTCGTCGTCGTCGTGAGATACACCTCCACCGCCGCATCCGCATGCAACGCCTCCAAGAGCGGCGCGATCGCCAGCATCTCGCCCACGCTCACCGCTTGCAGCCACACACGCTTCACGCCCGTCCGCTTCGGGGGCAACGTTGGCGTCGCCCCAAACCGCTGCGAGAAATCCGCGCGATAGCCGCCGCGCCGCCGCATCCGCAGCAGGTAATAAGGCGGAGCCAGCAACATTGCCGGCGGAAACAAAAACCGGTAGAGCCAGATCATGCGTCGCCCGACTCCTTCCCTTCGTCCAACTCATCGTGGTTGCTTACGAACTTGAGCGAAAACAGCGGCAGCAGGCACAGCAGCCCGACCACCGTGAGCCCCAGCACGCCATAGCCCGCCATATCATGGACGGTGCCCTCCATCGCCTCGCTGCCATAGTTGTAAGCCCACGCCGTCAGGAAAAGCCCGCGCACCAGATTCATCGCGAAGGCAAAAAACACCGCCGATAAAACCAGCGCCGTTTTCTTCCACAGTTTGTCCAGAAAAACCGACGCCAAAAAAGACCCCGCAAACACGCACGCCGTGAACGAGCGAATCCCCGAACACGCATCCGCCACGCCCACCTGGTTCGGGTGGCCAGGCACGATTTCCTTCAGCGTGAGCACATTGCCATGCTGCTCGATCTGCATGCCCAACAGATCAAAAACAAAAAACACCACCGACGTGACCCGGTTGAGCATGAACAGGCTCAGGTTGTTCTCGATGACCGAAACCATCGGCGCCGAGACCAGCCACACCAGCACGGGAAACAGAAACAGCCCCGCGAGCCGCACCCGCGCATCGCCCCATACTCCCGCCGCCACCGGCGCGCCCGCCGGCTCCGGCGCATTGAGCACCAGCAGCGGCAGCAGCAACGCCCCCATGCCCAGCGACAGCGCCAGCGTTCCGGGATACGAAGACCCCGCACCCGCGCGATAAAGCGCCCCCACCAAAAAAAGCAGCGCCCCGCCCGCCAGCGCGCCGTAAACAAAAATATTCAGAACAACCGCCCTGCCTCCAAAGGCACGCGGACTGCCCGCCCCGGCGCACGCCTGCAACGCCGCCACGATGCGCGGCCAGCGGTCATACACCGCGAACGCCACGAACGCCGGCACCAGCCAGCCGAAACCGTAGTCCTCTTTCGTGCGCCACCAGTGCGATTGATCCCACGCGACAAATCCCATGAACCCGGCGCCAAGCAGCAACGCGGTCAAAAACGGGGACGGCACGGTCGCCGTCCATTTTTTCCAGAGGGGTGTCATGGGTAAGGGTTGGATTGGAGGTGGCCGATCCGTCAGCGTGCGGCCAGCACTTTCGCCAGCGAGCGGTTGTGCCAACGCGGCAACAACACCAACGCGACCACCGCACCGACCAGCGCCGAAGCCATGTCCGTCTGCGTGTCCCATACGTCGCCCTGCGTGCCTAGAAAATCATCCGCCGCCCCGCCCTGCGTCACCGCCGTCAGCCACTCGATCAGTTCATAAAACGCGCTGAACGCCAGGCACACGCTGCCGACGAGAAATGGCAGCCACCGGCTCGGTCGGCCGTCGCCGCGATCCCGCAACGGCGAAGTGCGCAGGAGGATTTCCCGCGCAAGGATCGCCGGAACGAAGCCCTGCACGAAATGCCCGAGCTTGTCGTAGTTGTTGCGCGAGCCGCCCGTCGCATCGCGAATCCAGTCGAAGAGCGGCACCCGCGCATACGTGTAGTGCCCGCCCACCAACAGCACGACGCAGTGCAAACCCACCAGCACGAGCAGCAGCGTCGAAAGCGGGAATTTCCGCTGAAATCCGACAATCAACAGCCCGCCCGCCAGCGCCGGGACCGATTCCAACCACCAGGTGAAGCGGTCATGCGGCGCGATCCAAGACCACGCCGCCACCGGCGCAAGCAGTCCAAAAAACCAGAAAAGACGACGATCCATGATGTGCAAACGCCGGCGTTAACTCACACCGCGCTGAACACCAGGGAGCAGTTCGTCCCGCCGAAGCCGAAGCTGTTGGCGAGCGCGCCGCGCACCGTTTTTTTCACGGCGGTGTTGGGCGTGACGTTGATGCCCAGCGCCGCGATGGCAGGGTCGAGCGTTTCGAGGTTGATCGTCGGCGGCACGATGCCGTCACGAATCGCCATCACCGCTGCAAACGCGCCCATCGCGCCCGCGCCACCGAGCAAGTGACCGGTCATCGACTTCACGCCGCTCACGTTGAGCGTGTCCTTGTTGCCCGCAAACACCGCGGCGATAGCCGCCGACTCCTCGCCGTCACCGGCGGGCGTGGACGTCGCGTGGGCCGACACATAATCGATCTCCGCCGGAGCCATCCCCGCCGAAGCCAGCGCCGCCTGCATGGAACGCTGTGAACCCTCGGCGCCCGGGGCGAGCGACGACAGGTGATAGGCGTCGGCCGAGGCGCCGTAGCCGCGCAGTTCGGCGTAGATCCGCGCACCGCGTTTCACGGCTTGCCCATACTCTTCGAGCACGAAGATCACCGCGCCTTCGGAAAGCACGAAGCCGTCGCGCGCCGCATCGTAGGGACGCGAGGCCTTTTCGGGCGCGTCGTTGCGGGTCGAGAGCGCACGCATCTGGGCAAACGCCCCGATGGCCAGCGGCGTGATCGTGGACTCCGCCCCGCCCGCGATCATCACGTCCGCGTCGCCGCGTGCGATGGCCGCCGCCGCCTCGCCTAGCGAGTGCCCGCTCGTGGCGCAGGCCGAGGCGACCGCCATGTTCGGCCCGCGAAAATTCAGGATCAGGCTCACGTGACCGGCGAGCAAGTTGGGCGCGATTTGAAAAATAAAGAAAGGCGAAATCTTCCGGTAGCCGCCCGTTTTATAGGTGTCGTGCATCGCCTCGATCTCGGGCAGCCCGCCGAGG
>JAHFTG010000051.1 GCA_023269455.1 Opitutaceae bacterium
ACGGCATCAACTACGCCAACGTGGCGGAGATCCGCACGCTGCCGCACGTCCGCGAGCTCAATATCGGCCACAGCATCATCAGTCGCGCGCTTTCCACGGGAATCGCGGAAGCGGTGCAAACGATGAGAAGCCTGATGAATCCGAAAAACCTATGAGCGAACCGCGACTCATCACGCTTCCGCCGGGCGGCCTGTTGCTCGGTCTCGGCGCGGACCTCATCGACGTGGACCGGATCGCCGGGGTATTGGAACGGCAGGGCGACCGCTTTCTAAATCGTGTCTTTACGGACGAGGAGCGTGCCTACTGTTTCAGCATGAAGTATCCGCACAAGCATCTCGCGGCGCGCTTTGCCGCGAAGGAGGCGGTGTCGAAGGCGTTTACCACGGGCATTGGCGCGGAACTCGGGTGGAAATCGGTTTCAGTTTACCACGGTGAACGCCACGAACCGCTCGTGCGTCTCGACGAAAAAGGGCAGGCGTTGCTCAAACAAGTGGGCGGCACGGCGATCATGCTCACCCTTTCGCATACGGACACCGCAGCGATGGCGGTTGCCGCCATCGTGAAGGCGGTGTGAGTTAACGTCATGATCGTCGCGCAGCCCATCCTTACTTGCGCGGAAGCCAAAGATTTCGAGGCGAAATTTTTTGGTGGTGACGAGGAACGTGAATGGGCGGCGATGCAGCAGGCCGGAGCGGCGGTGGGCGACGCGGTGCTCAAGGATTTTTTGGAGATTGGCGGATTTCCGGCAGCGGGGCGTGTGCTCGTGCTCGCAGGCAAGGGGCACAACGCCGGCGACGCGCTGATCGCGGCGCGGCGTATTCGTGAGTTGCATCCGCAGGCGCGGATCGAGGTGCGTTTCGTGTTTGGCGAACGCGGGCTGCGTCCGCTGGTGCAGCGGGCGTGGCGCGAGCTTTCCCCTGTAGCCACGAGCGTGGGTGCGTGGTCGGCGTGCGGCTACGATCTCGTGCTGGATGGTGTGTTTGGTTATCAGTTCCGGGCACCGCTTGCGCCCGCGATCGCGGCCTTGCTGGCCGAGGTGAATGCGTTGCCGGTTCGTTTGCGTGCGGCGGTCGATCTGCCGAGCGGGCTGGGCGAGGCGGCCGCGTTTCGGGCGGATTTTACTTACGCCACGGGCATCGTGAAATCGCCGTTGCTCACGCTGTCGAACGCGGGGCGCAGCCGCTTTCTTGATCTAGGGTTTGAGGTGGCTCGGGTTTTGCCGAATGCGGTGGCGCGCGTGCTCACTCAAGACGGGCTCGCGCCGCTACGGGCGCTGCGGTCGTCGCAATCCGACAAACGCACTTACGGGCATCTTTTTATCATGGGTGGTTCGCGGAGTTATCCGGGAGCGGTTTTGATGAGCGTGCTGGCGGCGTTGAAGAGCGGGGCGGGGTTGGTGACGGCGTTTGTGCCGGAATCGCTCGTGGCCGCTTACGCCGCGCGCGTGCCCGAGGCGATGTGGGTGGGCTGGCCCGAGACACCCGAGGGCGGACTGGCGCTCGAGGGTTCGCATCTGCTGGCCACGCGAATCGGTCGGGCCTCGGCGTTGCTCATCGGGCCGGGTTTGGGGCGTGAGGCGGAAACGCTGGCGCTGGTGCGTGATGTGGTGGCGCGTGCGAGCGTGCCGCTGGTGATCGATGCGGATGCGTTGCAGGCGGACATCGTAAGCGTGGGAACCGCGCCACGCGTCCTCACGCCGCATGCGGGCGAGTATGCCCGGATCGTGTCGGCCATCCCGGCCGAAGCGGTGACGGTTCGGAAAGGGCCTATCACGGCGGTGGAGGCGAAAGGCGTGAGTTATCATAGTTTTTTTGGCGGGCCGGTGCTGGCGCGCGGCGGGAGCGGCGATGTGCTGGCGGGGCTTACTGGCGGACTGCTGGCGCAGACGCCGGGCGATCCGCTGCTGGCGGCTTGTCGGGGTGTGGTGTGGCATGGTCTCGCCGCCGATGCACTGGCGCGTGCCCACGGGCAGGTCGCGGTGCGGACGACCCAGTTGATCGAGTTTTTGACCGTCGCGCTCCGGGAGGGAAACGCATGAGCGGCCTCACCGAGGCGCAGGCGTTTCTTGTGTTGAACGCGTTGCCGAACATCGGGCCGATCACGCTCAACCGGCTGCTGGTCGAATTGGGTGATGATCCGCGCGCGATCTTCACGGTGGGATCAAGCAGGTTGGCGCAGGTGAAGGGCGTGGGGCCGGTGATCTGCGCGACCATCGAGCAGTGGCGCGAACACTTTGACCTCGCTCGCGAGGAGGAGCGCATGGCGCAGGCGGTGACGACGTTTATCAGCGCGCGCGATGCAGGTTACCCGAAGTTGCTGCGCGAGATCGATAGTCCGCCGATCGGACTTTATCGGAAGGGCAGCTACGATTTTTCACAGCCGAGCGTGGCTATCGTGGGCAGCCGGCGGACGACGCTTTATGGGCAGAGCGTGGCGAAGAAACTGGGTGCGGATCTCGCGCGGCTGGGCTTCTGCGTAGTGAGCGGACTCGCGCGCGGCATCGACACGGCGGCGCACGAGGGAGCGTTGTCGGTGGGAGGAAAAACGGCGGCGGTGTTGGGCAATGGCATCGACATCATCTACCCTGCGGAAAACTTGAATCTGTATCGGCGCATCGAGGAGACGGGGGCGATTTTGTCGGAATTTCCTTTTACACGGCGGGCGGACAAGCAGTCGTTCGCGATGCGCAACCGGATCGTCGCCGGTATTTGCGAGGCGGTCGTGGTGGTGGAAAGCGATGTGAGTGGCGGCTCGATGATCACGGCGCGGTTTGCGGGGGAGCAGGGGCGGTTGATTTTTGCGGTGCCGGGGCGGATCGACCAACCTTCGAGCGCGGGGTGTCATCAGCTCATTCGCGATGGGGCGACGTTGCTCACGAGCGTGGACGATATTTTGTCGGAACTGAGTTATCTCGACGGGTTGAGACCATCGGCGATTCCCGAGAAGACAACGGGCGGCACGGCGTTGGCGGCGTCGAATCTCACGGTGGAAGAGCAAAAAGTTTACGCGTGTTTCGCGGGTGGAGCGATGGTCTCCATCGACACGGTAAGCGGGCAAACGGGGCTGCCGACTTCGCAGCTTTCGGCGACGTTGATGATGCTGGAGCTGAAGCGGCTGATCGCGAAGCGGGCGGACGGGACGTTTGAGGCGCGGTAGGAAAAATCAGCCTGGCGGCCAAGTCATCTGGCGTTTGGCGAGGAGATGAACGTGGAGGTGGGGAACGGTTTCGCAGGCATCGGGACCGTGGTTGATGACGAGGCGGAAGCCTCGGGCGAGATTGAGTTTTTTCGCCACGATACCCGCAGTGACGAGCAGGTGGCCGAGGGTGATTTCGTCGGCGGGCGTGGCGTCGCCGACGCGGGAGATGACGGTCTTTGGGATGATGAGCAGGTGGACGGGGGCGGCGGGGGCGATGTCGTGGATGACGATGCAGCGATCGTCTTCGTGTTCGATCTTGGCGGGAATCTCGCGGTCGATGATGCGCTGAAAGAGGGTTTTCGACATGGGAAGGAAGTTATCTGGAACTCAGGAAATCAGGAATCGGAAAAATGGCTGAGACTGAATGCGGTTAAATCCGTCCCGGCTTGTTTCCTGACTTTCAGATCAAAAATCAGAGAAACAGCAGGCGCAGGTCGGCGCTTGGGGCGGTGCGGGCGGCGGCGAGTTCACGGGTGTAGGCGAGAGCCTCTTCGTAATCGCGCTGGCGACGCGGGGTGGCGCGCTTGTCAGGCGGGAGCAGGGCCGGGCGGAGGTTGGTGACGAGGAGCGTGGATTCGCGGTAGGGCGCGAGGCGCTTGAGGCCGGTCATCAATTCGGCGCGGGCGAAGAGCGGGGTCGCCGAGGTGAGTGTGCTGAGCGCGTCCCAGTGGTAAAAGCCGTGGAGCGGCTGGCCGGCGAAGAATTTGCCGAGGAGCCGGGCGGATGCGGCGTTGAAGGCCGCATCGTATTTGGCGGCGAACTCGGGGTGGGCCTGCATCTGCTCTTCAAGCTCGGCGAGGCTGAAGGCGATGGCTTCTTTTATTTGTTGCGCTAGGTAGAGGTCGTGGCCGGTGAGCTGCGCGAAGAGCGCGTTGATGAAGTGCAGGCGGCGCAAGTCGTCGCGGGCGGGCGCGGGCATCAGGCGTGCGGCTCGGGCTTTTTATCGAGGCCGTTGATTTCGTGCATGAACTCGGAGACGTCGCGGAATTCCTTATACACGCTGGCGAAGCGCACGTAAGCGACCTCGTCGATCTTGCGGAGGCGCTGCATGACGGCGTCACCCACGGCGTGCGAGGGGATCTCGGTGTCGTATTGGGCTTCGAGGATGTCCATGACATCCTCGATGAGCATGCCGATCTGCTCGTTGTCCACGGGGCGTTTGTGGCAGGCGGCGCGGGCGGCGCGGACGAGTTTTTCGCGGTCGAAATCTTCGCGGCGGCCGTCGCGTTTGATGACCACGAGGCCTTCGCGCACGAGGAGCTCGGTGGTGGTGAAACGGTTTCCGCATTCCAGGCATTCGCGGCGTCGGCGGATGGAGCCGCCTTCTTTACTGATGCGGGAGTCGATGACCTTGTCCTCGATGGATGTGCATTTGGGGCAGCGCATGGAGGTGGGATCAGTTGAGCGTGAGAAAGTTCTCCAAAATCTTCATGCCGCCCTCGGTCGCGATGGACTCGGGGTGGAACTGCACGCCCCAGATGGGGAGCGTCTTGTGACGCAGGCCCATGATCTCGCCCTCTTTGGTCTCGGCGGTGATTTCGAGGGAATCGGGCAGCGTGGCGCGCTCGACGAGAAGCGAGTGATAGCGGGTGGCGGCGAAACCTTGGGGGAGGCCTTTGAACACATCGGTGTTCTTATGGAGAATGGGCGATGTCTTGCCGTGCATGAGCCGGTCGGCGCGCACGACATGGCCGCCGAAGTAGTGGCCGATGGACTGGTGGCCCAGGCAGACGCCGAAGATGGGCCTTTTGCCGGCGAACGCGGCGATCATGTCAAGGGATACGCCCGCCTCGGTGGGTGAACAGGGGCCGGGCGAGATAAGCACGCGGTCGGGGTTGAGCGCGAGGGCCTCGGCGGGCGTGATCTCGTTGTTGCGAAAGACGCGCTGCGCCACGCCCAGTTGGCCAAAGTATTGGACCAGGTTGAAGGTGAAGGAGTCGTAATTATCGATGACGAGCAGCACGGCGGTTGTAGCTGAGATTACCTCGTAGATTGACAGGGGGGTCAAGCGTGCGGGTAGGGTGGAGCGAGCAAATGGCCCAACACTTCCAGCTTTTGAAAACCGATACCGCGACCGCCGCCCGGCGCGGACGTCTCACCACCCGCCACGGTGTGATCGAGACGCCGATCTTCATGCCGGTGGGCACGCAGGGGACGGTCAAGTCGCTCACGCCCGCTCATCTGCACGAGATCGGCGCGCAGATTATTCTGGGTAACACCTACCATCTCAACCTGCGCCCGACGAGTGAGCTGATCGGCGAGCTGGGCGGATTGCACACGTTCATGGGCTGGGACGGCCCGATCCTCACGGACAGCGGCGGCTTTCAGGTCTTCTCGTTGGCGAAGCTGCGCAAGATGCATGACGATGGCGTGGAGTTTCAGTCTCACCTCGACGGCAAGAGTCTGTTTCTCGGGCCGCGCGAGGTCATGGCGATCCAGAAAAATCTTGGCAGCGACATCGCGATGGTGATCGACGAATGCCCGCCCTGGCCGTGCGACCGCGATGCGACCGCCGAGGCTTGCGCACGCAGCTATCGTTGGGCGAAACAGTGTAAGCAGATCGCGACGGACAACGGGTTCCTCGCGGGCGGGCATCACGTCTTCGCCATCGTGCAGGGCTCGACCTACGACGATCTGCGGCGCGAGGCGGCGGAGTCGCTGGCGGCGTTGGATTTTCCGGGCTACGCGGTTGGCGGGGTGAGCGTGGGCGAGCCGGAGCCGGAGATGCTCAAGCAGGTCGGCGCGACCACACCTTTTATGCCGGCGGACAAGCCACGTTACACGATGGGCCTCGGCACGCCTCCGCAGTTGCTCAAGATGGTCGCGCTCGGCGTGGACATGTTCGATTGCGTGCTGCCCTCACGCGTGGCGCGCAACGGCCTCGTCTTCACGCCCGATGGTCCGATCAACCTGCGCAACGAAAAGTTCCGCACTGATCCGCGTCCGATCAGCGAAGAAGTCAAAAACTACACGACGCAGTTTTCCCGCGCTTATCTGCGGCATCTCACGGTGGCGGGCGAGATTCTGAGCTGCACCTTGCTTACGCTGCACAACCTCCATTTCTACCTCGATCTCATGGCGCAGGCGCGCGCCCATATCGAGGCTGGCGACTATGGGACTTGGCACCGTGCGTGGGTGGAGCGTTATGAAGCGGGTGCGGCGGCGCGTTGATCCTCTCGGTTCCAGTCTCGCCTCGCCAGTCGGACCCAAAATCTTTTATCCCTATTTCCACCATGCGTATCCTTGTCACCGGCGGCGCCGGCTTTCTCGGTTCAAATCTTTGTGATCGCCTGCTGGCAGACGGACATGAGGTCATCTGCATCGATAATTTTTTTACGGGCCGGAAGAGTAATATCGCCCACCTGCTTGGTAACCCACACTTCGAGCTCGTGCGGCATGACGTGATCGATCCGTTCAAGTTCGAGGTGGACCAGATCTACAATCTCGCCTGTCCCGCCTCGCCGCCGCACTACCAATATAACGCGATCAAGACGGTGAAAACATCCGTCATGGGCGCGATCAACTGTCTCGGCCTCGCCAAGCGCGTGCGTGCGCGGGTGTTTCAAGCCAGCACGTCAGAGGTCTATGGCGACCCGGCGGTTCACCCGCAGCCCGAGAGCTACTGGGGCAACGTGAATCCCATCGGCATTCGTTCCTGTTACGACGAGGGCAAGCGCGTCTCGGAGACGCTCTTCATGGATTATCACCGCCAGAACGACGTCGATATCCGCATCGTGCGCATCTTTAATACCTATGGCCCGCGCATGCATCCGGACGACGGGCGCGTTGTATCCAACTTCATCGTGCAGGCGCTGAAGGGCCAGGACATCACGATCTACGGCGACGGCCTGCAGACGCGCTCATTCTGCTACGTTGATGATTTGATTGAAGGCTTCGTGCGCTTGATGAACCAGACCGAGACGATCGGGCCGATGAATCTCGGTAACCCCGGTGAGTTCACCATGCTCCAGCTTGCCGAGCTCACGCTCAAGCTGGTCGGCGGGAAATCGAAGATCGTTTTCCGTCCCTTGCCAAATGATGATCCGAAACAGCGTCGGCCCGACATCACGCTCGCCCGGAAAATCCTTAAGTGGGAGCCGACGGTGCAGCTCGAAGAAGGACTCAATCGCACGATCGCTTACTTCAAGACTCAGATCTGAGCTGGTTGAAATGGCGGAGAGGGAGGGATTCGAACCCCCGGAACCTTGCGGTTCACCGCATTTCGAGTGCGGCGCGTTAGACCACTCTGCCACCTCTCCGGTGCGTGGAGGCGAAAACGTAGAACTCCGCCCACAAAACGGAAGCCGAAAGTTTTTTCACCTGCGGTGGGGCGCCCCTAAATGTTTCTGTCTTCGCCCTGCTTGGGCGCGTCTTGATTGGCCGGCAGGTGCATGGGCAGGCACAAATAATAGCTCATCAGCCACCAACTGCGGGATGCGCGGTAGAATAAAACCGGGACGCCGATGGCGCCAATCGCTGCAAGAATGGCCGCGAACAGACCGGAGATCACGCCGGTCAAATAGAGGATCAGCACGGGCACCAAAAAACAGATTATGGTCACGCCGTAGTTGAGGGACATGGAGCCGAGGAAAAAGCCTTCGTCCCGCTCGATCTTGAGGCCGCAAGCGGGGCATTCCGGGTTGAGGTTGAAGAGGGAGCCTTCCTGGAAAAGCGTTTTACCGCCGCAGTTGGGGCAGCGATTGGCGATGCCTCGGGTGAAAATCTGGCCACGGGTGACGCGCATGAGCGGCGATCAAGACAGGGCGGCAGGCGAACCGCAAATCTGGATGCGAGCCGCCCGCCGAATTCCGTGAAGACGCTCTTCTGCGGGCGCAAAAAAGCGCGCCGGAAAAACCCGGCGCGCTTGGGTGGTTTAACAACCGTGTGCAGGGCTTACGAGCCGAGCTGGTAGCGCACGAAGCGGCGCACCTGGATGTTTTCGCCGGTCTTGGCGATGGCTTCGGTGAGGATTTCCTTCACCGATTTTTCGGGGGTTTTGACGTAGGGCTGATCGAGGAGGACGATGGTCGAGTAGAACTTCTCGATCTTGCCTTCGACGATCTTCTGCACGGCGGCGGGCGGCTTGCCGGCCACCTGGGCGGCGGCGATGTCGCGCTCGGCGGCGATGTCGGCCTCGGGAACCTGATCGCGGGTGACGTAGAGCGGGTTCGCGGCGGCGATGTGCATGCCGAGGCTCTTGACGAGGGCCTTGAAGTCGTCGTTGCGGGCGACGAAGTCGGTCTCGCAATTGACCTCAAGCATGACGCCTACTTTTCCACCTACGTGGATGTAGCTCTCGATGAGGCCTTCCTTGGCTTCGCGATCGGCGCGCTTGGCGGCGGAGGCGGCACCCTTCTTGCGAAGGATGGTGATGGCTTCTTCGACGTTGCCGCTGGTCTCGACGAGGGCGCGCTTGCAGTCCATGAGACCGGCCCCCGTCTGGGAGCGCAGGTCGTTGACTTGTTGGGCGGTGATGGTGGCGGTGGTGCTCATTATGGCGTGAGTGCGGGCGGGTTATTCCTTGGGGGCGGCGACTTTCTTGCGGGCGGGCAGCGCCTTCTTCTTGGCGACAACGGGTTCGCCTTCGATGAGGGGGGCGACGTCGGAGGGAATCTCGACCTTGGAAAGGTCAACTTCGCCATCGGCGTTGACGGCACCGGAGGAGGCTGCGACGGCTGCGCTGACGGCGCGGAGATCGGCCTGACCACGGGTGGAGCGGCGGCTCTCGCGCTGGGCGAGACCGCTCTGCACGGCGGCGACGATGGTGTCCACCACGATGCGGATGGACTTCACGGCGTCGTCGTTGCCCGGGATGGGGTGGGAGAGCTTGGTGGGGTCGGCGTTGGTATCCACGAGGCCGATGCAGGGAATACCGGAGCGGGAGGCTTCGGCGACCGCGATCTCTTCGTGGTCGGTGTCGACGACGAACATGGCGGAGGGAAGCTCGGGCATGTCCATGATGCCGGCAAAATTCTTGTTCATGCGGACCATCTCGCGCTTGATCGCGGCTTCTTCCTTGGAGGAGAGCTTGGCGAGTTCGCCGGAGGTTTCCTGCTGCTGATATTTTTTGAACTTCGCGATGGATTTTTTGACGGTGGCGAAGTTGGTGAGGGTGCCGCCGAGCCAGCGGTCAACGCAGTAGGGCTGGTTGGTGGCGACGGCCGCCTCACGGATGATTTCCTGGGCCTGGCGCTTGGTGCCGACGAAGAGCACGTTGCCGCCGTTGGCGACGGTTTCCTCGATGAAGGAGTAGGCCTTCTGGAGGAGCTCGTGGGTCTTGCCGAGGTCGATGATGGTGATGCCCTGGCGGTGGTCGAACACGTAGGGCTTGGAGCGGGGGTTCCAGCGTTTGGTTTGGTGGCCGAAGTGGACACCGGCGTCGAGGAGGTCTTTAGCGGAGACGTTCATGGGATCTATGTTATCTGTCTGAAACACAGGTCGGCCGATGGGCCGCCTTGCGATCGTGAGATGAGTGTTATGGTTGTTGGTTTCGCTGACGTTCTTTCGAAGGAAAGAGGGGAAGAGCACAGAGGGCGGCGCGGTGGCTGGCAAGCGGAGAATCGGGATTTTGCCAAAAAGGCCGTTGACAGGGTATCTCGTGGAAGCATGTTCTCGCCCTCCCACTTGTTGCAGGGTGGAGCAGCCCGGTAGCTCGTCAGGCTCATAACCTGAAGGTCGTTGGTTCGAATCCAACCCCTGCACCCAATTTTATCAGTTTAAAGCCCGTTTGTGACGAAAGTTACAGGCGGGCTTTTTGTTGGTAGGGTGCGGCTGGCGATGGGCGGAGTGCCAGGAAACTGACGGCGGCCAGCGCGGCGCAGAGGGCGATGAACCAGTCGCCGTGCTCGACGTAGAAGCTGCGTTTGCCGATCCAGCGGGCGTCGGCGTTGACCGCGACCGTCTGCGTGCCTCGGAAGTAGATGGTGCCATCGTTGGCGTGGAGCGGATCGCTGGTGATGTTGCCCTCGGGGTCTTGGGTGAGTTCGGCGCGGATGCTGCCGAATTCGTCGATCCAGCCGCTCCAGCCGCCGTTGCCGCAGCGCAGGACAGGGCGGCGCGTCTCGACGGCGCGGAGCACGGCGTTGGCGGCGTGCTGGTAGGCGGCTCCACCGGTGCCGAACCAGCCGTTGTTGGTGTGGACGGTGAGGATGTCGGCACCGGCGAGCACGCTTTGGCGGGCGAGCTCGGGGAAAATATCTTCGTAGCAGATCAACGTGCCGAGCGCGACGGGGCGCTCGTGGATGTTCACGACGAGCGGCGCAGGATCGGTGCCGCGCCCGAAGTCGTCGCCGATGGGAACGAATTTGCCGAGCCAGCCGAGCAGCGGGCGGAGCGGGACGAATTCGCCGAAGGGCACGAGCTTGCGCTTGGCATAGTAGCGCGTCTGCAAGCCGGTGACCGGATCGACGACGAAGACGGCGTTGAGCCAGTTGTCGTCGGCTTCGGTTTTTCCGCGTTCGATGGCGATGGAGCCGAGCACGAGCGGGACGCCGGCGGCGTGGTCGAGTTGTTCAACCCAGGCGCGGGTGTCGGCATCGCCTTTGATCGCCCACGGCGTGGTCGCTTCGGGCCAGAGGATGACGTCGGGTTTCGTGGTGCTGGCGGCGAGAGTGAGGGTTTCGAGGACTTTGAGGATGCCCGGGCCTTCGGCGGGGTCCCATTTTACGGCTTGGGGGATGTAGGGCTGGACGAAGGCGAAGCGGCCCACGGGCACGGCGAAGGCGGGGCGGTTGAAGGTTTGCTGGATTTGCGTGGAGACGCAGACGAGCAGGAGGAACATCGCGGCGAGAAATTCCTGCGAGCGGCGCGCGAAGCCGCGTTTGTTTTCGCGGAAGAGGCGGTGCGCGTAGGCGGCCAGGCCGACGTTCATCGCGATGAGGACAAAGGATACGCCACCGGCGCCGGTGAACGAGGCGATCTGGAGGATGGACATGCGTTGCCACTGGCTCGCGGCGAGCGGCAGCCACGGGAAGCCGCCGAGGAACCATGTGCGTGTCCACTCGATGAAGACCCACAGGCCGGCGAGGCCGAACATTACGAGGATACGCGTGGAGGTGGAGCGGTTGACGATGCGG
>JAHFTG010000267.1 GCA_023269455.1 Opitutaceae bacterium
AGCTCACGCCCGCCCAGCTCGAAGCCGCGATCACGCCGAAGACGAAGCTGCTCATCATCAACTCGCCCTCGAACCCGACCGGCGCGGTTTACACCAAGCCCGAGCTCGAGGCCATCGTGGCGGTCGCGCTCAAGCACAACCTCTACATCATGTCGGATGAGATCTACGAGCATCTCACCTACGACGGCGCGAAGCACTACAGCCCGGCCACGTTCAGCAAGGAGGCCGAGGCCCGCACGATCATCGTGTCCGGCTTCGCCAAGACCTATGCCATGACCGGCTGGCGCCTGGGCACAACCATCGCGCCTGCGCCCATCGCCAAGGCCATCGCCGAGCTGCAAAGCCAGACGACGTCCAACGCCACGACCTTCGCCCAGTTCGGCGCGCTTGCCGCCCTGAAGGAAAAGGACAAGACCGACGCCGCCATCAAGACGATGCTCGTCGCCTTCGACCGCCGCCGGAAGTTCCTCCACGCCGAGCTCAACAAAATCCCCGGCATCAAGTGCCTGCTCGCCGAAGGCGCGTTTTACCTGTTTCCGAACATCTCCAGCTTCGGCCTCAGTTCGGCCGATTTCTGCGCCCGCTTGCTCGAACAGGAAAAAGTCGCGGCCGTCCCCGGCAGTGCGTTCGGTGCCGAGGGCTACCTGCGCCTCAGCTACGCGACGAGCGACGAAATCATCGCCAAGGGCGTGAGCCGCCTGGCGAAGTTCTGCGCGACCTTGAAAAAGTAAGTCTCGTCTCGGATTTCGTTCATTTTCCAACCGCAGAGGGGCTTTTTTGCCCCCTGCGGTTTTTTGTGTCTGCGTAAATGATACAAATCGATAGTTACGTGCGGTTTTCGTTTCACGCTTGGCGTGGAGGCTATTAGGAATTTTTTTAAGCGTCCCCTGTAAACTGATACGGTTGGGTGCGGTTTGATTGGTGCGGGTTTTGCTTTGATTGTCGCTGCCGGTCAGCCAGTTTGACCGGCTTGGCTTCTTGCCAATCACTCCTATTTTAATGCAAACGCGCTCTTCCACTCATCAAGTTGACATGATCTTTGTCGGCGCCGGGATCATGAGCGCGACGCTGGCTACCCTGCTGAAGGAACTTCAGCCCGATCTCACCATGGAGATCATCGAGGCGCTGGACGACAGTGCGACCGAGAGCTCCAACGCCTGGAACAACGCCGGCACCGGGCACGCTGCATTGTGCGAGCTCAACTATACGCCCGAGAAGCCCGATGGCTCCGTCGATATTTCGAAGGCGATTCAGATCAACGAGATGTTCGAGGTTTCGAAGCAGTTTTGGGCGTTTCTCTCGGCGCGTCATCGTTTGCCGGCCGCGCAGACTTTTATCACGACGGTGCCTCATATGAGCTTCGTGCGCGGAGCCGATGTTGAGTTCTTGCGCAAGCGGTTCGCGGGACTTTCCGGGCATCCGTTGTTTGCCGGCATGGAATACAGTGAAGATCCCTCGAAAATCGCCGCGTGGACGCCGCTTGTGATGAGCGGTCGCGCTCCCGACGAGCCGGTGGCTGCGACGCGGTCCGAGGCGGGCACTGATGTGAATTTCGGTGCGTTGACGAAGGGACTTTTGAATTCTTTGAGCAAGCAGCCAGGCGTAAGCGTGCGCCTCGGCGAACGCGTGACGGATGTGCGCCGCCGCCACAGCACGGCGTGGAAACTCAAGGTCGAGGGCAAGAAAGGTCGGCGCAAGGTCTCCGGTCGCTTTGTGTTCCTTGGTGCGGGTGGAGGGGCGTTGCCGCTTCTCCAGAAATCGGGCATCCCCGAGGGACGCGGCTTTGGCGGTTTTCCCGTGAGCGGGCAGTGGCTGCGATGCGACCGGCCGGAAGTCGTCGAGGCGCATTACGCGAAAGTTTACGGCAAGGCGTCCGTGGGCGCGCCGCCGATGTCAGTTCCGCATTTGGATACGCGCTGGGTGGACGGGAAAAAGGCGCTTCTCTTCGGACCTTACGCGGGGTTTACGACCAAGTTTCTCAAGTCCGGCTCGTTGCTCGACCTGCCCTTGTCGATCAAGGCGGGCAACCTGCGGCCGATGTTGTCGGTGGCCCGGGACAACATGGATCTCACGAAATACCTGATCGGCCAGGTGATCCAGTCGTCCGAGCAGCGTTTTGCGGCGTTGAAGGAGTATTTCCCCGAGGCTGATCCGGCGGATTGGCGCTTGGAGTCGGCGGGCAAACGCGTGCAGATCATCAAACAGGATGCGAAGCGCGGGGGCTCGCTCCAGTTTGGCACCGAGGTGGTGGCTTCGTCCGATGGCTCCATGACGGCGTTGCTGGGCGCTTCGCCCGGAGCTTCGACCGCCGTTTCGATCATGCTGGGCCTGCTCAAACGCTGTTTCCCTGAGCAGATGAAAACGTCCGCCTGGCAGGAAAAACTCACGGCCATGATTCCTTCCTATGGGCATTCGCTCGCGGATAATCCCGAGCTGCTCGCCCGCGTGCGCGGCGAGACGAACGGGATTCTTTCCCTTGCCCCGGCTCCGGCCGCCGTGTGCTGAGCATCGCTTACAATTTTTAACACCTGTAATTTTTCCTATGAACCACAACACCGCGCTCCCTGAATCCACCCCGCTAAACCGTGAAGCCGATGGGGTTTCACCGTCTCCCTTGGTGGCGATGAATGCGCCTCCCCGTCCGGTCGCCAAGCCACCCCGGGCGCCCAGTCGATCCGAGGGTGAAGATGGTGCCATCTACGGCTTCGATTCCAAAGGCATTCCCGGTATGCTCGACGTCATCCCTGCCGGCCACATGCCGACCAGCGATGAGGCGTGCGATCTCCTCCTCCAGTTCATCGCGGCACGACATGGCAAGCGGGGCGTCTTTTTGACGCGCGGGCGTTCGTTGTTGGGCGGTGCGGTCGAACCACACTAATTCGCGAGAGACTGGGATTCGCGTGTGGCCACGACGCGGGGCCGCATGGTGGTGGTGTGGGATGGGTGGGGTTTTCCGCCGGTGAAACTGTTTTGGCTTTGGTGCGTCTCATTCGGTATGCGCACTTTTTTGAGCCGATTTATGCTGATGCTGCTGGGCCTCGTTTGCGCGGACCAAGCGACGGCGGCGGATACTCTGGAACGTTGCACGTGGACGGTTGACGGCGTGACGCGAGAGGCGCTCGTGAGCATACCACCCGGAGCGGGGCAGGGAGGGGCGTTGCCCATCGTCTTCGCCTTTCACGGGCATGGCGGCACGATGAGGCAGGCTTCGCGTAGTTTCCCGATTTACCAGCTCTGGCCCGAGGCGATCGTGGTCTATCCGCAAGGTCTGCCAACCCCCAGTCCACTCGTGGATAAAGAAGGGAAACGAGACGGCTGGCAGGCGACGGCCGGCGTGGAAGGCGACCGCGACCTGAAGTTTTTCGACGTGATGCTGGCCGATTTTCGCGCGCGATACCGGATCGACGACAAACGCATCTACGCGACCGGCCACTCGAACGGCGGCTTGTTTACCTATCTGCTGTGGGCGGAGCGTGGCGACGTCTTCGCGGCGTTCGCGCCTTCGGCGGCAATCCTCACGCGAAATTTTGAAAAATTAAAACCGAAGCCGGTGCTGCACATCGGCAGTCCGCAAGACCCGCTGGTCAAGTTCGAGTGGCAGACGAAGATGATCGACTACGTGCTCAAGCTTGATGGCTGCGGTCCTCGTAAACCCGACACGCTCGGCTAC
>JAHFTG010000268.1 GCA_023269455.1 Opitutaceae bacterium
GAGCCGAGGATGGGGTCGGTGGCGAAGGTGTTGCTGTTCTTCGTTTCGAAGATGGCGGCGGTCGTGGAGAGGCGGCCTTTCAGGAAGTCCCACTTGATGCCGGCTTCGTAGTTGATGGTTTCCTGGGGATCGGAATTGGTGCTGTTGGCGCCGGTGGCGGAGAGGGCGAAGTTGGTGCCGGGCGGGGTCATCGAGGTGCCGTAGGCGACGTAGAGACTGCCATTCGGCGCGGGTTTATAGACCAAGCCGGATTTCCAACTGAGGAGCGAGCCGGAGCCTTCCGAACTGTATTGGGTGAACGTGCCGGGGGGCGTGGCGTTGGCGGGGGTGTTGGAGGGAGGAGGTCCGGCGGAGATCGGATTGCTGGCAGCCGTGATCTTGGTGGATTGGCTGTAGTAATTGACCTGGTAGTATTCCCAGCGGAGGCCGCCGTTGAGCGACCAGCGGTCGCTTAATTTGACGGTGTCGAAGAGGTAGGCGGCGAGGGTCTTGATGGCGGCATCGGTATAACCGAGGGGGGTGCCGAAGGCGGCGCCGTTGCGCTGCGGGGTGAGCGGGGTGGCACCGGAGTTGGGCGAGCCGATGGGCGTGGCGAGCGTGGGATCGTAGAAGGGGTTCGGGATGTTGACGGCAGGCGAGCCGAACGGGGCGGTGTTCAGCAAGAGGGTCGTCGCCTGCGTGCTGTCGTAGGTGGGGCTGTAGGCGGTCTCGCGGGAGACTTCGACGCCGCTGGTGAGGTCGTGTTCGAAGCGGCCGGTGTCGAACTTGGCGGTGAAGTTGGTCTGATTGGAGAGGATGGCGGTGTCGCGCTCATTGGCCTGGCGACTGCGACGGAGGATGCCGGTGGCGGGATTGTAGTAGGGGAGTGCGGAGCCGGAGGGCGGAGTGGAACTTTGCGCGGGGGCGGTGATGACGGCTTCGCGGTGGGTGTCGTTGTAGCGCGTCTGATTGGTGATCTTCGCGTCGGGCGTGAGGTCGTGTTCGAGGCGGACGGTGAACGTGTCGTCGCGCACGTCGTCGTAGTCGCCCTTGAAGCCGTAGTAGGTGCTTGGGTCGATGCCCTGATGGAAAGTCGAGCCGGCATTGGGCGCGGCGGGAGTGTAGCCGGGGAAGAGGGGGTAGGGCAGGCCGTAGTCGGGGATGTTGTTCTGCTCGACGTGCTGGTAGGCGAGGATGAGACGGGTGGGCGTGCCGAGGCCGAGGGCGAGCGAGGGAGCGACGCCCCAACTGTTGTTTTCCACAGTCTGACGGCCGACTACGCCGCCGTCCTGGGCGAGAAGATTAAGACGGAAGGCGGTGCCGGCGACGGGGCTCTTGGCGAGGGCTTGGTTGTAGTCGAGAGTGGTGCGCCTGCGGTCTTCGGCGGTGGTGTCGTCGAAGCCGTAGCTGACCGTGCCGGTGGTGAAATTATCCAACTGCGGGGTCTTGGTGGAGATGTTGATGTAGCCGGAGGCGGCGCCACGGCCGACGTCGGAGCCGGCGGAGCCTTTGGCGATCTCGACCTGGTCGGTGTTGAAGACGTCGCGGCTGTAAGCGCCGGTGTCGCGCACGCCGTCGATGAAGATGCTGTTCGAGGCGTCGAAGCCGCGCAGGTAAAACGAATCGCCGGCGGTGCTGGCCGCGCCACCACCCTCGCCGGCGGCGAAGGTGATGCCGGGGGTGTTGCGAAGGACGTCGCTCAGGGTTTTTGCGCCCTGTTCGAGGTAGATTTCCTTGGGGACGACGACGACGGTTTGAGGCGTGTCCAGAATTGGCTGGGTGAACTTGGGGGAGGAAAGTTCCTTGGGCTTGGTGGCTTCGACTTGGACCGTGGGGAGGGCGACGACGTCGTCTTTTTTGGCGGGGTCGGCGGGGGGCGTATTGGACGCGTCGGCCGCCTGGCCGCTGAGCGCGCCGACGACCATCAGCGGGAGACACGCCAGTTTTTTGGCGGTGGGGCTGAGGCCGATGGGAGCGGCGGGAGAGTTGACGGGTTGCGAAGCTTGCAAGGGTTCGGTGACGGACAATTTCATGAGGAGAGCTGATGGTAATGAGACTCCTTCTCATGCGGAGCAAGCTATAAATAATACTAAGTCTCAATTTCAATAAGATGAGTTGGGTAGTAAAAATCAGTGGATCGGGAGGATTTCATAGAGTTTATAAGTCATGTATTAATCTTAATAAAAATGAGTTAAGGTTTACGGGCGGGATTGAGCCTTGCCGGAAGCGGGAGAGAGGGGCTATCGCTTGGTTTTCCTATGGCCGATTTTATTTCACCAGAAAGCGCGAGATTGGTGTCTGATGTGCGGGCGTTGTTGGGCGCGGCGGAGGCGGCTTGGCGGACGGGTGATTTGGCGCGGTTGCCGGAAGCGTTGGCGACGTGCGGACGGGCGATGGTGATGCTGCCGCCCGAAGAATCGGCGGAGGCATTGGCGGCGGGGGGCGAGAATCCTTTCAGGGCGGTGTGGGCGGCGGCTTGGGTGATGCGCGGGCGGTTGCTCGTCGCGCATGATACGCCGGAGGCGGTGATCGAAGGGTTGCGGTGTTTCGACCAGGCGATCGTGCGGCTGGGCGCGGCGGTGCCGGTGGCACGCGAAGGAGCGAAGGCGGAACTTGCGGTGGTGTGGATGAACCGCGGGAGCGTTCTGCTGCGGTTGGGCGAGCCGGGGGCGCTCAAGGAAGCGGTGCATTCCTATGAGCAGGCGGTCGCGTTGATCGACGCGGAGACGGCGGAATTTAAAAATCAAAACGCACTGGGCGCGGCGTGGATGAATCGCGGCGTGGGTCTGTTGCGACTGGGCGGCGCGGAGGGGCTGGCGGAGGCGTTGCGCTCGCTGGAACGGGCGGTCGCGGTGCTGGAGCCGCTGGTTGGCGCGCAGCCCGGGGCGCGGCGAAATCTCGCGGCGGCGTGGGCGAATCGCGGGTTGGTGCTGGCTTTGCAGGGCGAGACGGCGGGCGCGGTCGGCGCGCATCGCGAGGCGGTCAACGCATTCCGTCCGCTGGCCGAGGCCGAGGGCGACGCGGCGCAGGTCGAGTTCGCGGCGTTGTTGCTCAATCTTGGGCAGGCGGGCGGGGTCGCGGCGGATGCGGAAGGCGCGTTGACGGCGATGCGCGAGGCGCTGGCGTTGGTGGCGGCGAGAGAGACGGCTGATCTGCGCGCGGCGGACATGGCGCTGCGGGCGCGGCACGCGGTCTGCGTGATTCTTGGCGGGCTGCTGGCGAGCGAGCGGGCGGAGAGCGCGACGCGGTCGGCGCGACTGGCGGAGGCGGGCGATCTGGCGGAGGACGGCCTGGCGGTGGTGCGAGGCTGGGGGGCGGCGGGTGCGCCGCTGGCGGGCGCGGGCGGACGGTTGTATGAGTTTGGCGCGTGGCTCTATCGCACGCAGCAGCCGCAGTTTCTCGCGGAGTTTTTGCTGGAGCATCTGGGCGATGATCCGGCGAGGGCGGAGATCGCGGGCGCGGCGGTCCAGCGGGCGCGGCAGGCGGTCGTGCAACGGGGGTTTGCCGATGACGGCGCGGGCGGGCTGGAGCGGGCGGCGGCGTTGCTCGACGGGCTGGGCGAAGTGGAGGCGCGGTTGCGGGCGATTGCCAGCGCGGCGGGCGGCGGCAAACCTGCGTGATCTTAATTTTTATTCCGCATGTTGCCGCCGCTTAAAACCA
>JAHFTG010000269.1 GCA_023269455.1 Opitutaceae bacterium
CCGCCCAGCGGCTGGCCTGGCCTGTGCCGCTCGGGATCATCGCGGACTTTTCGCGCAGGAAAAATGACAAAAAACGCATTGACCCCTTTCGACTAGCCCCCCCCTTTAGGGGAGATGGCATTATGTCCCTGCTCGAAGTGGACGGGCGATTTGCGATATTGCTGGACGGATCCGGATCCAGTTTCCCCGCTCATGGCGCTTGGAGAAGTCGTAGCTACGACCTGAGCCTGCTTCGTATTGGTGACCATGATCAGCATATAGGCTTCGTAATTGTAACCATTTCATCGCCCCTGCCCCACGCACACTCCATGCTCCAGTTTTTACTATGCGGTCGCTGACCAGACGCTTGCTGCGAATGCCTCATTTAACTGATGATTATTGAGATGGCGTGGCGGTGCCAGTGGGCGTGACCGGGGACGGAGTAGCCGCCGAGACGGCCACGGGTTTGGCGGCAGCGGCTTGAGCGGCTTCCTGCTGGGCCTTGTATTTGGCCTGCATTGCCTCCATCTGGGCTTTGCGCTCGGCCATCATCTTTTCCTGGGTGTTCTTCAATTTCTGGAGCACCGCCGCCGCCTCGGGGTTGATCTTTTGGAGCTTTTCCTCGGTCAGCTTCATGCGTTTGTCCATGAGCGCTTTGATCTCGTTGTTGAGCTCAACCAAATCGGGGTCTTTTTGCAGTTGGATGCGGGCTTGCGCCAAGATTTTGTTCTCTTCGGGCGTCAGCACAGACTGCGGCCCTGCATAAGGCATGGCATGCGGATTTACGACAGGACCGGCAACGGGCTTCGGCGCCGAAGCGACTGCCGGAGGCACGGAAGCCGCCGGAACGGCAGAAGGCTCCGCAGCCGTTGTATCGGCCCGTAGATTCAGGGCGATTAAACTAAGAGCAAATAACAGGGGGATCGTTTTCATCGGAATGGATTTCATGAATGGAAAGTGATGCGTAAGAGATTTAAAAAGTGCGGGCGTGGCCTGTGCCGCTCGGGATCATTGGGGCCATTACGAGCGGGGAAAATGACAAAACTCGCCTTGACCCCATCCGACTGGCTCCTCCATCACCGCGAAGGCTTCGCCCTCAGCGGAACCCGTCAGGGTGCAGCGCCGGGCGGAGTGTTCGCGCACGCTTCAAAAACAACATTACTCGGCACGCCCCCTTAGGATCGGTGCCTTACTTCAGAAAAATCGGTAACAACTACGGGCTGACCGGCGGAGGCACTTTCCGATTATCTTTACCCAGTATACAGCCCACCAATTGCGAGCTTTCGTCTGTCCAAAATGAAATTAGATCGTGTTCAAGTTCAATATACCTGGACAAAAGCTTTCCGTTTTTACGTCTAAGCAATTCAACCGATTCCTCAAGACCAGGTATATCTAATTTTTCCTTTTTTACGTGCTTCAACCGAGATTCATAGATTTCAAGAAAATAGGATGCCTCCTGAAGGCTATAGCCCCCCCCAAGCCTGAACGAATTTGATTGAGCGATTTTTTTAGTCGCAAGCTTTGCGATAGGCGCAAGCGAACTCTCGGCTGGACAGGACTGAAACAATGTTAGGATTTCTTGTTTGTTCATGGCGATCCTACAACGGTTGGAGTTGCACCTTTCACTGGGCCAGTTCGTAGAACTTCGTGCTCCCCAAATTTATCGGGCGATTCTGTTAAGGTGGATTTTGGGACCGTTTGCTCAAGCACGACGCCACCGGGGCCCTTTTCAAGGGCCTTCCCGGTTGCCACTCCCTTGCTTGTTGTCCATGATGTAAATACACTGTGAGTATCGCCTTCATTGTGAGCCTCAGGATCACTATGCCCGCCTCTCGGCGTTGCTTTGCCATCCAGTGCTTCTGGTAGGCCTGGGTGTTCCGCATGAACTCCACGATATACAGTTACGCTATCACTTGCCGACGCACTCGGCGCGGAAGGCGAAGCTTTGGCGGCAGCATTCGCAGCCGCAGCATCATCAATTGCCGCTGTGCCGGGCGTTTTGGCAATAGGCACCTCGCCACTGGCCCCGCCCAACAGCACTAACCCGCCGACATTATTTCCGATACCCTCCGGCGTGGTGAACGATTTTCCGATCTGCTTCACCGTGTCCACTGCCGCGCCGCCCGCCGCTTTAAGAGCCGTGCCGGGATTCTGCACGATGGCCTTTGCTCCCGAATTGCCGGTCATCGCGTCGCCCGCTAGGTCTCCGATTTGTTGGTAGCCACTGACTACGGTCTGGCCCAAAGTATACGGAGACTTCGCCAAGCCCACGGCATATTCACCGGCCCCCTGCATCGCACCAGACGCCGCAGCCTTGGTATAATCCCACGCATCCCCCCATGACATCAACCCCTCGGGATCAAACTTTGACCACGGATTCTGGACGACGTAGGCATACATGTTCGGCCCGTCCACGAAGCCGAGCGGATCGCGGGTGATGAACGTTCCCGTCGCCAAGTCGCGGTAGCGGAAGCCTTCGTTGAGGAGCCCGGTGGGGTCTTCTTCCTTGGTGTTGGCTTTCTGGCGGTCTTGGGTCGTGCCGACTTCCTGCGTGCGAGTGCCGAAAGCCTCATAACTGGCCTGCCAGGTGGCCGTAGCCGAGCCGTTGGTTTCGGTGATGACGTCGCCTCGGCTGTTGTAGTGCTTGAACGAGGGAACTCCGCCGCGCACGGAGTAGAGCAGGCCGCCCACTCCCCCGCCCCAGTCGGAGCCTCGGATGTATTCGGCGGTGTTGGTCGTGCCAACATACTCGCTCACGCTGACGCCGCCGCTGAAGACGGACTTGGTGACGGTGGTGGTCGAACCGGTCGTCTCCGAACGCTCCACACGGCGGGTGCGGTAGTCGTAAACGTAGGCGTAGCTGCCGGTGCCGCCCGCCGTGTTCTTGGCCAAGGTGACGAGGCGGTTTTCGTAGTCGTAGCCGTAGGTATCGGTGAGGCTGGCGGCGGTGCTGGTCGCACGGTTGCCGTTCAGGTCATAGGTGTAGCCGGTGACCGTAGTGCCGGTCGTGGCGGTCTGGAGCTGGTTGAGGGCGTTGTAGGCGTAGGTGGTGCCGACGGTGGTGTTGGTCGAACCGGTCGTGGTGGAGACGGCTTTCTGGGTGCGGTTGTTGGCGGCGTCGAAGGTGTAGGCGGTGGCCGTGGTGGTGGCGCCTTGCACGGTGGTTTCGACGGTGAGGCGGTTGATGGCGTCGTAGGTGTTGGTGACGGTGCGGGGCTTGAGCGTGGAGCCGAAGTAGGTTTCGGTGACTTTTTTCACGTTGCCGACGGCGTCGTAGCCTTGGGCGAGCTGGAGGACGAGGGCGCCGGTGCCAGCTTTGGCGGTCGTCTCGGCGGCTTGGCGGTTGAGCGCGTCGAACTGGGTGTTCACGGTTTCCCCGTTGGGCATCTGCTGGAGGACACGGTTGCCGTTCAGGTCATAACCGTAAGTCGTCGTGCGACTGTTTTCGGTAAGCGTGCTGAGGCGGTTCAGTTCGTCGTAGGTCGAGGCGAGCACGGTGCCGGTGCCGCCGTAGGTGACTTTGACGCGGTTGCCCGCGAGGTCGTAGGCGTAGGTGTGCTGCTTATCTCCGGAGGTTTCGAATACTTGGCGGCCAAGGGCGTCGTAGGTGTAGGCGACGTCGGCTTTTTGCGACTTGCCGGGTTCG
>JAHFTG010000426.1 GCA_023269455.1 Opitutaceae bacterium
GTCGGAATTGCGCTCCATCGCGGCCATGAACACGGCGTCGCCGATGGCGGCCTTCATCGAGGGAGTGGGCGCCATTTTTTTCGAGGCCTCGTTCCAGGGCGGCACCGCTGTGTCTTCGTGCGCCGCCCATTCACCGACGAAAACCTCAGGGCCCTTACGGTCCAGGTCCTTTCCGTAGTCGGCCGATTTTTCGAGGAAATGCTCGGTGCTGCTGTAGTCATGGTAGTCTTCCATGTCGGGCTTGCGGCCCTCGAGCTTCGCACCGGGGATGGTCGAAATGAGTTTGAGCTGCGGATACTTTGCCTTGATGGCGTCGTGCAGTTGCGCGTAGCGGCCGTCGTAAGTCTTCGCCTTGTCAAAGGCGTCCTCGTTGCCGATCTCGACGTAGTTCAGCTTGAAGGGCGCAGGATGCCCGTCCTTCGCCCGGCGCGCGCCCCATGGGGTGTTCGTGCCGCCGATGACGTATTCGATTTCATCCAACGCTTCCTGTACGATCAGCTTCAGATCAGGCCCGGCCTTGATGTAACCACCCGCGAGCGAGTAGCCGGCATAGACCGCGAGCACCGGTTCGGCGCGCATGTCTTCGCACCATTCGAGAAACTCCAGAAGCCCCATGCCGTCGCTCGGGCGATAGCCCCAGGAACCGTTGTGACCGGGCCGGTCTTCAATCGGGCCGAGCGTTTTTTTCCACGGGAACCGATCTTCGACGTTCACTCCTTCCACAAAATTGCCGCCGGGGAAGCGCAGGAATTTCGGATGCAAATCCACAAGCATCTGCATGATGTCCTTCCGCAAGCCGTTGGGGCGATCGTTCCAGGTCGGCGGGAACAGCGAGACAAGGCCGAGCCAGACCGTTCCGGGACGGTCGAACGTGACGGCGAAGCGCGCCTGGGCGGTGGGCGTGACGTTGCCGGTCGTAAGCTTAACTTCAAATTTCTTCCATTTGGAGGTGAGTCCGGAAATTTTTCCCGACGAATAAACCGTGCGACCATCTTCGCTCACGATGGAAACCGACAGCGGCCCGGTGAAACCGGCTTCAGCCTTGGCCCAGAGCGAGGCGCGATACTGGGTTTCGGGATGGACGGGGATGCCCCAGTAGCCGCTGTTGGCAACACCCGCCGGATGCGCTTGAGTGGCTTGCGTCACTGTCAGACGCAGACTGGTCGGGATAGCTTCATTCAACGGATTGGCCGGATCGAGGGCGATACTGGCGGCAGACGCATCGTCGTTTACCGCGGACCAATTCGTCGGCGAATTGTTGTCATCGCGGAAAGCGCGGTTGCTGATCAGCTCCGCGTAAAGACCGCCGTCGTAGGAGTGGTTGATCTCCTCCGTCATCAACCCGTAGAGCCTCGGGCTGACGTTTCCCGTGGAGCGGGTCGCGTCGATGGTGAAAGATGGGGCAGCCACCAGCGCGGCTGCTGATGCGACAAACATCGCGAATGCGAGGGATCGGGGCATTTTTGTTTTGTAGAAAATGGTGAAGCAGGAGCGCCGGAAGCCGAAGAACGGCGACCGGCTTTGTCTCCTGCTTTCCTGATTAAGCGAATGGCCGTCTTAAGCGGATTTCAGCAGCGAACTAGTCCACATCCGTGCGGAAGGGAGAGGCAGGCAGGCCGGCGCGGTTGAACAGATTGACGTCCGGCACATTCGCCCAGCCATAGCGAACCGCGACCGGTCGCGGCACTTCGGCGGACCGCACGAAGACGGTATCGCCGGAGATGCGGGCCTGCGCGGGATGGAAAACCTTGTCCGCGCCGGCGACCGTGAAGCCCTTCAGATCGCCGTCCTTCGCGACTAGTCCTCCGCCCAGGTGGGTGAAACGCAAAATCGCGTTCGCCCCGTCGGTCCTCATCGAGTCAAAAACCGGGCCTGAGTATTCGATGCGTTCGCCATAGGCCAGTGCACGCGCCGCCAAGGCCAGTCGTGCGCCGACGGGAGGCTTGTTGGCGGGATGGATGTCGTGGGCTTCGCCGCAGTCGGCCGTCACCACCATCGCGGTGTTTTTCACGTGTTGCGAGGTGAGCAACTGGGCTTCCCGGAGCTCCGGCGTCAGGGCTACGAAGGGCGCGATTTGCACAAAGAGGAACGGAAAATCCCCCTGTCCCCAGGCGCGCCGCCAGTCCGCGATCAGTGCGGGAAACAGGGTCCGATACTGCCGCTCGCGGCCGACATTGTTCTCGCCTTGATACCAGATCACGCCGCGCAGGGCATACGGGACCAGTGGCGAAATCATGCCGTTGTAAAGCCCCGTGGCGAGGCCCGAACTTTCAAAAAAGAAGCCGGGCGGCCAGCCGATTTCCGCCATGGTGCGGGTCGTCTTGCAGTGCCAGGCACCGGACAGCGGAACGGAAGCCTTCCCGCCGCGGGTGTTGATTTCCACCCGCATCTCGTCCTTGCCGCCATATAGGCCGCCAGGGCCGTACATATTCAACACGCGCACGGCGATAGAATTGGCGCCGCGAGCCAACAGACGGCCCGGAACCGGATAAACACGGTCCCTTTTCGCGACGTTGGTCATGCCCACGCGTTCGCCATTAACCCAGGTCGTATCCATCTCGTTGATCCCGCCGAGGTGCAGCTGCACGTCGCCTCCGTCCCAGTTTTCCGGCAACGTGAACTCACGCCGGAACCAGATGATCCCGTCAAAACCGGGAAAACCGCCTTGCTCCAGATAGCCCGGGAGCGTCATCGAAGCCCACTCCGTCGGCTTAAAATCAGCCGCGCTCCAGGCGGCGCCGGGTTTCGACCCCAGTTCCGTCTTCTCGAACCAAGCAAGTTGGTCGGGCTGCGCCTTGTGAATCTCCAAGTCGGGATCGGCAGCGAAGCGTTTCAAATCGGCCAGCGCATCGGCGAATTCGGGAAACGGTTTTAAGCCCGCCTCGCTGGTCCACGCCTCCGCCGGGGTGCCGCCCACCGAACTGTGGATGATGCCCACCGGAATTTTCCGCGCGGCCAGAAGGTCGCGGGCAAAAAAGTAGCCGACCGCGCTGAAGTTTTCCACCGTGGCGGGGCTGCACACCGTCCACGCGCCGCCCTCCACGGTTTCACGCGGAGCGAGCGCCCGTTTATGCTGCACGTGAAACTCGCGGATTTCCGGGTGGTTCGCCGTCGCGACCGCCTGCTCCCAATTGAGGATCGGCTTCTGACCTCCCGTCAGGCCGAGACGTCGCTCCATGTTGGACTGTCCGCCCGCCACCCAGACCTCGCCAACCAAGATGTTGCCGATCTCACGGGTGGTGTTGCCGTGCACAGTCAGCACGCGCGGCGTGGCGCTCGCTCGCATTGGATTCAGCCAGATCTTCCATTGGCCGCCCACGCCCACGGTGGAGACGCTCTGACCGGCGAAATTCACGGTGATTTTTTCTCCATTTTCCGCCGTGCCCCAGACCGGCACGCGGGCGTCGCATTGCAGGACGGCGTTGTCTTGAAACAACGGGTTTAACTCCACGGCGTAAGCAGCCGTGGCCAGAAGGCATCCGAGAAGGGTGACGCGAAGTTGCATTTTTAAGCTTTCAGTTTTTTTGGAGGGGGAAAGGTCGGAAGGGTGTCGAGAAATGTGCTCTTTAGGTTGTCAGGAGGCGCTCCGACACCGAGGACACCGGCGGCACGGACGGACGCGG
>JAHFTG010000270.1 GCA_023269455.1 Opitutaceae bacterium
GTGCTGGGCGTCGCCAACCCCCGTGTCGGCCTGCTCACCATCGGCACCGAGGAAGGCAAGGGCAACGCCCTCATCGCCGCGACCCACGACCACCTCAAAGGCCTCGGCGACCTCATCAATTACGTCGGTCCGACCGAAGGTTTTCAGGTGTTCACCGATCATTGCGACGTCGCCGTGTGCGACGGCTTTGTCGGCAACCTCCTCCTTAAAAGCTGGGAATCCCTCGCGCATTTTTTCTCCGCCACGCTCAAGACAGAGCTCAAGGCCAACCCGCTCCGCCTCTCCGGCGCGATCCTCGCGGGCGGCGCGTTCAAGGCCCTCAAAAAACGCATCAACCCCGAGACCTACGGCGGCGCCCCTCTCCTCGGCCTGCGCGGCAACGTTCTCAAGGCCCACGGCTCCAGCAGCCGCCACGCGATCAAGAATGCCATCCGCGTCGCCAGCGCGGTCGTCAAGGCCGACATGATCCACCACATCGAAACCGATGTCGCCCGCGCCAACGACGTCATCCGTCCGCAACCCGCCGCGACACCCTGAAGCATCCCGACTCGCCGCACGCGCGTTTCATTTTCATACCGCATCACCTGCAAATGGGTTCACCTGCTATCGCCATCCTCGGCACCGGCTCCTACGCCCCCGCCAAAGTTCTCACCAACGACGATCTGTCGAAGCAGGTGGACACCTCGCACGAGTGGATTTTCACCCGCACCGGCATCTGTGAACGCCACATCGCCAACGACGAGGAGACCACGTCGTTCATGGCCGCCGCCGCCGCCCGTATCGCCCTGGCCGACGCCGGGCTGACCGCCGCCGACATCGACCTCCTCATCGTCGCCACCGTCACGCCCGACATGCAGATGCCCGCCGCCGCCTGCTTCGTGCAAAACCTCCTCGGCGTCCCCGCCCGCGCCGCCTGCTTCGACGTCAACGCCGCCTGCTCCGGTTTCATCTACGCGCTCGACACCGCGTGGGCCATGCTCGCCTCCGGCCGCTACCGTCACGCGCTCATCATCGGCTCGGAAAAACTCTCCTCCGTCGTAAACTGGAAAGACCGCACCACCTGCGTGCTCTTCGGTGATGGTGCCGGCGCCGCCGTGCTCGGCCCCGCGCGCGGCACCGCCGAAATCCTCGGCACCCGTCTCTACGCCGAAGGCACGCACACGAACCTCCTCTGCATTCCCGGGGGCGGCTGCCTCGTCCCCGAACCCGCCGCCAATCCCGAGGGCCCCCAACGCGCCATCGCCATGAAAGGCCGCGAGATTTTTAAGATCGCCGTCCGAGGCATGGAGCAGGCCACCCGCGAAATCCTCGCCGGGCACAATCTCACGCCCGACCACATTTCCTGCATCATCCCCCATCAGGCCAACCTTCGCATCATTCACGCCCTCGCCCTTTATCTTGAGGTGCCTAACGACCGCGTCTTCGTGAACCTCGAACGCTACGGCAACACCTCCGCCGCCTCGATTCCTCTCGCTTTGGATGAAGCCCGCCGCTCCGGCCGCATCAAGCCGGGCGACCTCACTCTGCTCGTGGCTTTTGGGGCAGGCTTGACCTATGGGTCCGCGCTGGTTCGCTGGTGAATCTTTTTCGACATGCCCATCTCGCCCGCCCGCGCACGGTCCGCGCTCTGTGTTCTCAGCCTCGTTTTAGCGGTTATCACGGGCTCTGCCCGCGCTGATCTGGTATGGACGCCCCAAGGCGGCTGGAAAGTCGAAGGCGACAGCGTCCTCAAGGACCTTCTGCCCGAGGAAGGCCGCAACGCCCTCGACTCGATGAACAAGGCGCGCGCCACCGAGGAAAATGGCCACCACTCCTCCGCGATGAGCAGCTACGAGGCCGTCGCCAAAAAATACCCGCACTCCATCTACGCCCCCGAAGCCCTCTATCGCGCCGCCAAGATCCGTCTTGAACGCAAACAATACTTCAAGGCCTTCGACGAGTTTCAGAATGTCGTAACCAACTATCCAAACAGCTCCCACTTCGACACCATCATCGGGGACCAATACCGCATCGCCAACGCCCTGGTGGACGGTGCCCGCAATCGCTACTTCGGCCTCATCCCCGGCTTCAAAAGCCGCGCCAAAGGCATCGCCTACTTCGAGAAAATCCTGGTGAGCGCCCCCTACAGCGACTACGCGCCCCTCGCCCTGATGAACATCGCCCACGGCCATCAAAAACTCGGCGAACCCGACGAGGCCATCGACGCCCTTGATCGCATGATCAACAACTACCCCCAAAGCCTGCTCGCCCCCGACGCCTACCTTCGTCTCGCCCAAGCCCACGCCTCGCTCGTAGAAGGCCCCTACTACGACCAAGCCTCGACCAAGGAAGCCATCACCTACTTCGAGGATTTCATGATTCTCTTCCCGTCCGACACCGGCGTCAAAACCGCCGACACCGGCCTGACCGACATGAAAAAGGTGCTCGCCCAGAGCAAGATCAAGATCGGCGATTTCTACTTCTACAAGCGCTCCAACTACAAGGCCGCCCGCGTTTTTTACAACGAAGCCATCACCTCGTATCCCGACTCCGAAGTCGCCAAGACCGCCCGCACCCGCCTCGAAGAAGTCGATGCCTCCGAAAACAAATCCAAGAATCCCCCCGCGCCGCACAAGATCGGCAACCGCTTCTGGTTCTTCTGAGCCGGTGATTCTCATTCCCTCTTTCATGCGCGCCTTTCTTTTTTGTCTAGTCGGCCTTTTCGCTCTCTCCGGTTGCGCCAACTATAATCTGGGCAGCGGTGGCAAGCTCACGTTCCGCACGATCTACGTCGCGCCCGTCGTCAACGAGAGCAACCTGCCCCAGTCGATCGCCGTCGTGAGCACCCAGCTCCGCGAAGCCTTCCTCCGCGACGGCCGTGTTTCCCTCGTCAACTCCGCCGACGAGGCCGACGTCATCCTCACCGTCAAACTCGTCAAATACAGCCGCTCCGCCAGCGGCAGCCAGGCCAACGATACCGGCCTCGCCCGCAAGTTCGACGTCACCCTCAACGCCGAAGCCAGCCTGCGCGACAACCACCAAGGCAAATTCCTCTTCGAGAAACGCCAGGTCGAGGCCGTCAACGAAGTCTTCACCGACAGCGGCCAGCTCCAGTCCGAGTATCAGAACGTCCCCGTTCTCGCCGAGAAACTCTCGAAAAACATCCTAAACGCCACCCTCGACGTGTGGTGAGCGCGTCAGGGTGGACGGCACCCTGACACAACTTCTCCAGCGTTTCACCCCGGCGGCATCAGTCGCCCCTCCGCTCAATTGCGAAGGCCATTGGCCGAAGCATCTCCCAAGGAATCGCCCCATTGGGCGATTCCATTAGTGGTGAAAAATTCCGTGGATCGACTGCCTTTCCTTTCGACTCTTTCGATTCCGGCCACTCACCCGCCCCGGAATTCAGCTTCCCATTTCCACGCCTTCGCTCTGATCTTTTCCTCGTGAAGCACGCCGCCATCCTATCCCCGTCCCTCCTCGCCTCCGATCACGCCAATCTCGCGGCAGGCGCCAAAACGGTCCAGTCCCTCGGCCTCAAGTGGGTTCATCTCGACATCATGGACGGCCACTTTGTGCCCAACCTCAGCTTCGGCCCGCAGACTGTGGCCGCGTTGCGCAAAAACTCGTCCCTC
>JAHFTG010000271.1 GCA_023269455.1 Opitutaceae bacterium
AACCTCTTCGACGGCGGCCTCTACATCGGCATCGCAGGCACCGCCACCGCACTCGTGCTCCAAGTGCTGCACCTCATCGATCCCAACCTGCTCGCGGCCTATTCCTCCAATCTCTTCGGCATCATCTGCGTCGCCCTCGTGAAGATCCGCCACGTGCGTCCTTTCAAGCGCCGCCTCATCCTCGAAAGCCAGACGGTCGAACCCGTGAAGCCCCTCGCCGTCTGATCCTTTTCGCGCAACCGCAGGGTTCGTCCCGCCCGGTGCCATGAACAAGACCCTTCTCCTCATCATCTGCGACTTCCTGTTGCTGAACCTCCTCGCCCTCACGAATTGGGAGAAGGCCGTGCCCGCGACGCCGGAACTCAAGCCCGTGAAGTCGGCTCCGGCCGCCAACGCCGCCACGAAAGACGACGACCTCGTCGCCGTGATGAAGCAATCGCTTCAAGACGAGCAGGCGCAACGCGACCAGCTCGCCGACAAACTCCAGTCCACGCAGACGACCTTGCAGCAACGCGATCAAAACCTCGCGCAAGTCTCCTCCACGCTCGCCACCACCCAGCAGACCGCCGCCGATCTCTCCAAGAAATACGCCGCCGCCTCCCAGGACGCCTCGCTCACGAAAGAGCAGCTCGCCCAACTCCAAAAGGATCTCGCCGAACGCCAGGCCGAAGCCGAACGCCAGAAAAAGCTGCTCGCCGATCTCGAAAAACAACAGGCCGAGGCCCGCGAAAAAATCGAGAATCTCAACGTCAGCGTAAAAGTCGCCGAGCAGGAAAAACAAATGCTCCGCGCCACCGCCGACAGCCTCAAAACCCAGGTCGAAGCCGAACGCCAGGAACGCATCAAAGTCCAGGCGACGACCACCCAGCTCGCGCAAGGTGTGGGCCAGCTCGCGGAAAGCTCCACCGCCCTTACGAAAGAGATTCGCGAGAACCGTCCCATCAACGTCAACGTCCTCTTCAGCGACTTCCTCGCCAACCGCGTGCAGACTTCCTTCACCGGCACGCGTCCCGGACTCTTCGGCACCAAGACGGAAACCAAGGAAACGCGCACGGTTTTCGTCACCGATGGCCACGATACCTACGCGCTGCTGCACATTGACGACACTCCCTTCGACTTGATCGGCCCCGCGTGGGATTGGAACTCGCTCAAGGCCGAGCTCAGCAACAACGGCTACCGCACCCCTTCGCCCGCGCTCACGTTTCTCGCGGTCGATCCGCGCGTGGCCGTCCTGCCGGTTACGGCCGCGCAGGTCTCGGCGCTCGGGGTGAAGCCCTATCAAACCGCGCTCGAGCCGTTCAAGTTTCCCGACGCCGTGCTCATCTCCAGCGGCGGCGCGGGCTACGGCGAAGTGCCCTTCAAGCTCGACCCGACTAACCCCAGCTATGTGCGCATGGACAACCGGCTCGTGCGCCGTCTTTTTGGCGATTTCTCACCGTCGCGCGGCGATCTCGTGATGAGCAAGACCGGCGAGCTGCTCGGCATCATGGTCAACAGCGACTACTGCGCGTTGATCAATAATTTCCTTCCTGCGCAGACCATCCGCACGGGCGATGATCTCGCGACGCGTCCGACCAGTGCGCCGTTGAACGATCTCATCAACCGCCGCAGGGCGCTGCCCCTGCGATTGCAGTAAAAAATAAGGCGGACGCGTTCCCTATAAACGCGCCCGCCTCTTCTATCCCCTATTTTAATCGCACGCGTGAGCGTGTAGGGGAGAGGACGCCGCCGGTTCGCGGCGGTTACTGCAGAAAGAAAATCCTTCGGCGTTTTATTTAACGCACGTCGCCTTCGCCGAGTTTTCGACGGAAGATGTCCACAGCCATGCCCATCGCGACGCAGGCGATTTCCGGGTCGTAGCGGAATCCTTCATCGCGCAGGAAAGCGTGCGCACCGTTGAACTCATGCCACGTGAAATGAGTGCCTGCCGCCGCCAGCGCGGCGTAAACCTGAGCGCGCCCCTCGGCGGGGATGTGCGGGTCTTGGCGCCCGAAGACCATGAGCAACTCGCCTTTGATCTCGGCGGTGCGGGCGAGCGAATCGTCGTTCATGCCCTTGCCGAGTCCGCGTTTGTGGAGATCGGTCGGGTAAAAACACACGCCGGCGAGCGCCTCGGGATTCATCGCGGCGCGGAATGCGATGTGCCCGCCGATGCAGATGCCCATGACGCCGAGTTTCCCGGTGGAAGCGGCGTGCGTTTTCAGGAAGGCGAGCACGGCGCGGGCGTCGGCGTCGTAGGCGGAAAGCTCCTTGTCGGTTTTGAGGCGATTGCCCAGATCGGCGCCCGCCTGGTCGTAGGCGAGCACGGTGCCGGCGGGGAGGAATTCGTGGTAGATTTCCGGCACGGCGACGAGGAAGCCGTGGCCCGCGAGAAACGCGGCGGTGCGCGCAATCGGCCCAGTCATCTGAAAAATTTCCGAATAGAGGACGATGCCGGGGTATTTGCCGGGAGCGGCGGGCCGGAACAGATGCGTCCGCATGGGACCGTTGGGCGTGGGGAGGTCGATGGCTTCGGTTTCGCGGAGGATCATGGGAGAGAAAGCTCAGCGGGCGACGGGTGGCTTGGCAAACACTGCGCTGCGCACGAAGCCGCCTTGAAACGAAGTCTCGGCGCGCATCGTAAATCCCGCCGAGAGCAGGAGCGCCTCGGAAGCCGGAAGCCGTCGAGTGGAGAGTCCCGTCTGCCAGCGGAAAAACGCATACATCACGGCGAGCCATATTTTCGCGCGCAGGCGCCGCCAGCCATGCGCAGGCTCGGCGAAATCAGCGAAGAGCCAGAGGGCGTCGGCCGTGAGCGCGGGTTGCATGCGGGCGATGAGCGCGGACACCTGACTGTCGGTGAAACAATCAAGAAAGAAAAACGTGACGACCGCGTCGTAGGCGGTGGGCGGGTAGCCGGCTTGAAGGGCGTTGGCCTGGCGGAAAATTACGCGGGTCCGGTCGGCGGGCGTAAGTCGCGAGGCGGCGCGCGCGAGCATGCCGGCGCTCAGGTCGAGCGTGTCGATGTGCGCAGCGGGAGCGAGGGCGCAGAGGCGGGAGAGCACGCGGCCGTCGCCGTCGCCGAGGAGCAGGATGCGTTGGCAGTCGCGCAGTTGGTAGAGGTGTTGGAAACGGGCGCGTTCGAGCAGCGGACCGAAGGCGATCCATTCGAGCAGCCGGTAGGGGCGCGCGAGCCGGTCGAAGGTTTTGGCGGGCGCACTCATATGAAGAGCAGCACGACGGCGGGGGTGAGCAGCGCGAGATCGACGAGCGCGCGGGCGGCTTCACGGCCGAGCTTGGGTTCTGCGCGGTCGAGTGTGGCGAGGAGCAGGGCGCTGGCGGTGACGCACAGGGCGGCCATGCGCTCGGCGTCGTGCGTGCGGAGGGCAGCGATGAAGCCGAGAAGTGCGAGGAGCCAGGGAAGTGTGTGGATGAGATCGAGTCGGCGGGAAAACTGAAGAGCGAGGGAGGTTTGCCCGTGTTGTTTATCGACCTCGTATTCCCACGCGGAGATAAGCGCGAGATTGGTGAAACACAGCAGGCCGAAGAGAACAAGCGGCCTCCAGAGGGTCGCAAGCGTGCCCGGGCCAACGTCACGTATCACGTGACAAACTTGTATTTGAGCGGGCAG
>JAHFTG010000272.1 GCA_023269455.1 Opitutaceae bacterium
TTCGTCGGCAAGACGGAGCTGCGATGTCATGGTGGATTAAATGGATCAATCGGCACATTTCAAGGGTTCTAAAGTAAAAATGGTATCAATTGATCCGAGATGCAAGTCAAATATGGCTGTCCGTCGAGCCGTGTAGGCGAGCCGAAGGGGTCAGGCCGTTTTTTGTTAGTTCCTGAGTCCCCCAGCCTGCCGGACCTCGTTCCGCAGCTCGCCCACGTTTGAATATTGCCGAGACGCCTCCCTCCCCCTGACTCCCGCTTGGACATTGGCTCGCTTGAAAAATTGTTTTCGTTACCAAAACAGGATGATCAAACTGCTGCTGCTGCTCCTCACTGCCTTAGTTGTTTGTGCTGGAGAAACCAGCAGCCCGGATCAGCTCACTTGCCCCCTCTGCCATGGCGACGGCCTTTGTCATGCCACCGGCTGCGACAAGGGAAGTCGGCTCTGTAGCGGCGATTGTCTAAAAAAGGAAGTCGGCCCGTGGATAAAAATGGATGTTCCCGGTCATAATACATCAGAGCTATGGCGGAAGTTTTCTTGGAAATCCGCCGACGGAAGCGGCCATTGGACCGCATTCAATCAACAGCACATCGGACAGGTCGTGAGACTGGTTGATGGAGAATACAAAAATCTGGGAATCTGTCCGCTTTGCAAAGGCACAACCCGAATTGAGTGTCCGGCATGCAAGGGCGACGGAAAGTGTCCGGTGTGCCATGGCAAAAAAGCCCTGGTTCAAGGCACGGACATGTTCACTATTTCGGATATCAAAGGCCGAAGCCTGACCTTGATACCGTTAACCTTGATCGGCGACAGCGTGGAGGGTCTAAGGATTCCCGATCTTCAAAAAGTGACCATCCCACTTGCAGCGGTAACTCCTACATCGGCCGACACCTTGCGAAAAGCTATCGGACCGAAAGGATGATCGAAGGGTCGAATCGAAGGGGTCACGGTGATCCCAAAGCCCCCAAACAAGAATAACGCCGCCGAATCCCGCCCACTCCTTCGCCATGAAAGATGCTAAACAACGGAAAGGATTGTCCCCCGCACAACGCGAAGAGCTGCTCGGCGACTTTAAAAACCGCTTTGAGAAAAACATGAGCCGTCACCCGGGGCTCGAATGGGCCAAGATAAAAGCACGGCTCGAAGCCAATCCCGAAAAGCTCTGGTCGCTCGGCGAAATGGAAAAAACCGGAGGCGAACCGGACGTCGTCGGCCACGACCAAAAGACGGGTGAATACGTCTTCTTCGACTGTTCAGCGGAAAGCCCCAAGGGCCGCACGAGTTTTTGCTACGACCGAGAAGCACTGGATTCCCGGAAGGAACATAAGCCAAAAAACAGCGTCGTGGATATGGCGGCAGACATGGGCATCGAACCACTGACGGAAGAACAATATTTCGATCTGCAAAAGCTGGGAGAGTTCGACACGAAGACTTCGAGTTGGGTGAAGACTCCGGCGGACATCAGAAAACTAGGCGGCGCGCTCTATGGTGACCGTCGCTACGGACGCGTCTTCGTCGGACACAACGGCGCTCAATCTTACTACAACGGCCGAGGCTTCCGTGGCTCGCTCAAGATCTAAAAGCAGGCCCGATATTGGGTAGGGGCCGTAAATGCTTTTACGGCATCAGGCCCATGGGGGGCAGATGTTACGCCCAGCCGTCGGCGTATTCCCAGAACAATGCCCGCGACAACTAAACTCGCGAGAAACGCATAGCCAGAAGGCTCAGGGATGAGCGAGGGAATGAGGGTAATTGTCACGATCCCGCCTGCGTCTGTGGTGATACCCACATCCGAAAGCGTAGAAATGCCGCCATTGTTGTATTCCATCAGCCCGGCATGCGCAAAATTTTGCCCGCGCCATTCGCAGCCAGCTTGACGTCCGCACGCCCTGACCATCCGGGCTACACCAGACGGTTTTCCGCCATGACGCGGGAGAACCACTTGGCGCTGATTTTTGGGGTGCGTTTCTGCGTCTTGAAATCGCAGTAAACGACGCCAAAGCGACGGGCGTAGCCGTCCTCCCACTCGTAGTTATCCATGAACGACCAAAGGAAATACCCCTTCACGGGGACTCCGTCCACGATCGCGCGGCGCATTTCACCCAGGTAGTTGCGCACCAGATCGCGACGATGCAGATCGGCGACCTCGCCGTTGACCGGCGGGGCGTCGTTGTAACCGCAACCGTTCTCCGTTATGTAAATGGCCTTCACTCCATAAACCTCGGCGGCGAGACGCGGCGCCCAGTAGAGCACCTGCGGCATGATCTTGAGCCACGAAGCATCGGCCTGGGGAAACGACGCGGGATGGGCGATTATCTCGGGTTTCCTGCCCTTGCCGGCGCGCACGTAGTTGCCGGTGTAAACATTCATGCCCAGAAAATCCGTCGGCAAAGAGATGAGTTTGAAGTCACCCTTTTCGAACTTTGGCGCATCCTTGCCCGCGCTGCGCAGGTAGGCCGGATCGTAGCTCCCGCGATACATGGCGTCGATCGTGCGCCAGTTGCTGCGGCGGAACTGGACGCGCGCGGCGGCGATGTCCGCCTCGGTCTCCGTGACAGGCACGAGCACCTCGCTGTTATCGGTTAGCCCCACGCGGGCGCCACGCCCCCCGAACTCGCGGACGGCACGCACCCCGTGCCCGTGGCAAAGCAGCGCGTTGTGATAGGTCTGGTTGACCACGCCGTCGTCCAGCTTGAGCCCCGGGGCTTTGCTGCCGATGCCGTAACCGAGCTTGGTAAAACAGGTGATCTCGTTGAGCGTGATCCAGTTTTTCACACGATCCCCGTAGGCTTGCACGATGGTGTCGGCGTAGCGGGCGAAAGCATCGGCCACGCGACGGTCACGCCAGCCGCCGAAACGCGTTTCGAGCGTCTGGGGCAGATCCCAGTGAAACATCGTGACCCACGGAGTCAGGCCATGCTTATCCATCGAATCAAAAAGCCGGTGGTAGAAATCCAGTCCTTTCTGATTCACCGCGCCGTCGCCTTCGGGATAGATGCGGGGCCAAGCAAGCGAAAGCCGGTAGTGCTTCGCGCCAAGTGAGCGCATCAGCTTAAAATCCTCCGCATAACGCGTGTAGTGCTCGCAAGCGACATCGAGCGTGTCGCCATTGTGCACCTTGCCGGGGATTCGCGCGAAACGGTCCCACACGGACTCGCCCTTTCCATCGGTGAAGGCCGCGCCTTCGATTTGAGGAGCGGCGGCGGCAAATCCCCAGGTAAAGTTTTTAGGGAAAGTGAGCGGGCGGGATTTGATAGGCATACGATTAAAAAGAATTTTTCTGAAGGGAAACGCTACCTGCGATAAAATAAAAATCCAAACACGCGCGCACCGCCCCGCAAGCCCGGACAACTCTCCGCGCGGATCACGCCAAGACGGCAGCTTTTTCTTCCGTCATCGCCCGCTTCATCGGCTCGCCGTGATTTCACCGCACGAACTCGTCGATCATCAGTTGTCCCATGCAGCGGCATTCTTCGTCCCATGAACCGGCGATATGCACGCCGGTGATCATATGCTCCGACTCTTTTATAAAAAATTCAAAAAATCGCCGCTCACTCCGCGTCGTAGATCTGCACGCGCGTCCAATAACTTTTGAACCGGT
>JAHFTG010000052.1 GCA_023269455.1 Opitutaceae bacterium
TGTAAATCAGGTTCCCGGCGGCATCAGCCGCCCATCCGCTTAACGGTGGAGGCCATTGGCCGGAACTACTCCCAGAGAATCGCCCCATTGGGCGATTCCATTAGTGGTCAACAACTCCGACTCCGATTCCGTCTTCAGCCTCGTCTTCTCCGCGCATCCGCCTCCTTCTCCCCGTCCCTCTCTCCCGAGCACCTCATGGACACGTTCATCTACGGCATCGATTTCGGCACCAGCAATTCCGCCGTCACCATCTGGAACGCCACCACGCGCTCCCTCCTCCGCGATCCCCGCATCGCCGGCGTGGATGCCTCCTTCCTCTACTTCCCCTACACGACCAAGCGCATCGCCCCCGTCATCGGCAACGCCGCCAAACTCCGCTACGTCGAAGACGAGATGCGCGGACGCTTCTTCCAGGCCGTCAAAACCATCCTGCCCTTTAGCACCTTCACCGAGACGGTCATCAACAACCAGACCTACCTCATCGAAGACCTCATCGCGCTCTTCCTCCGCAACCTGAAGTCCAAGGCCGACGCCGTCACCGGCCAAGACGTGAAACGCGTCGTCCTCGGCCGCCCCGCCGTCTTCTCGACCGATCCCGCCGAAGACCAGCTCGCCGAGCAACGCCTCCACCGCGCCGCCGTTCTCTCCGGCTTCACCGAGATCCATTTCCAATACGAGCCCATCGCCGCCGCCTTCGCCTACGAGTCCCGCATCACGAAACCCGAACGCGTCCTCGTCGGCGACTTCGGCGGCGGCACCTCCGACTTCACCGTCGTCCAGCTCGACCCCGCCCGCCAAGGCCTCACCGACCGCATGCGCGACATCCTCGCCACCGGCGGCCTCCCCATCGCCGGCAACAAATACGACTCCGCCACCATGTGGCACAAAGTCACCCCGCGCTTCGGCCGCGGCGCCACCTACGACAGCTGGGGCAAACAGATCGAAGTCCCCGATTCCCTCTACCGCACCATCTGCCAGTGGGACCAAATCGTCTTCCTCCGAAACGCCAAAAAAATGGACCTCCTCTGGCGCCTCGTCGGCCTCTCCAACGACCCGCCCGCCTTCGAACGTTTCCAAGCCCTCATCAAGGAAAACCAAGGCTTCGCCCTCTTCCAAAAAATCGAAGCCGCCAAGATCGCCCTCACCACCCGCGACTCCGCGCCCATCGTTTTCAACCACCCGCGCATCCCCATCGACCTCTCGCTCACCATCGCCGAGTTCAACCAAAATTCCGCCGACCTCACCGCGCAGATCACCGGCTACCTCGACACCTTCCTAGCCGATTCGAAAATCACGCCCGCGAGCATCGAAACGGTCTTCCTCACCGGCGGCACCTCCCTCATCCGCAGCCTCCGCACCGAGTTCGTGACCCGTTTCGGCCCCGAAAAAATCCGCGACGGCGAAGAATTCACCAGCGTAGCCGACGGCCTCGCCCTCAGCGCCCCGCTCTTCTTCCCCGAACTTCACAAGTAACTCACCGATGATAAGCCGAAAGACCAAGTAACCCGGCCGCAGCCTTGTCCGTCATCCTGCCTCCATCCTGTTCATCCTGTCCAATACTCCGGCCAAATTGTCCCTCGCAACATTCGCCAAGGGATTCCGCCTCCGCCAACGTATCACCCGTCATGAACGACCATGACCCGAAGCTCTCCCGTGTCCTAAAAATCTGGAAGCACGACCCCGCGCCCACTCCCGACTTCGCCAAGACCGTCTGGTCCCGCATCGACGCCCCCACTCAAGCCCCCGCCCCGTCGTTCTGCGCGCAACTCGTCCACTTCCCCGCCCGCCTTCCGCTTGCCGCCAGTTTCGCCGTGCTCCTCGCCGTGCTCGCCGGCACCGGCGCCGGCCTAGCGCTTAACCACTCCCGCGCCACCGATCACATGGCCGCCGCCTACGTCCGCTCCATCGATCCTCTCCAGATGACGGACGCCTCGAACGCCTCTCATTCGTCGCATTCGTGAAAACGTTCGCCCGCCTCAGTCTCCTCGCGCTCGCTGTCGCCGCCCTCGCCTTCGGCCTCACCCACTGGCTCGCCCCGCACCCACAAACCCCCGCCGACGAAATCACCTGGCTCACCTCCGAGTTCCACCTAACCACCGCCCAGACCGCCGCCATCGAAAAACTCCACGCCGCCTACGACCCCGTGTGCATGGAGCACTGCCGCCTCATCCGCGAAACCCGCACCCGCCTCATCTCCCTCAAAACCTCCACCCCTCGCGACGCCGCTGCCTACGCCGCCGCCGAGGCCGAGATGACCCACCTCAAAGGCATCTGCCACGACGCCACCCAAAAACACCTCGAAGCCGTCGCCGCGCAAATGTCCCCCGCCGAAGGCCGCCGCTTCCTCGTCCTCACCCTCCCGAAGCTCTCCGCCCAATCGCACGACGCCCCGCTCGACCCGCGATGACGGACGCCGCCCCGACGCCAACCGACGAAGCCCTCGCCACCGCCCTGTCCCAAGGCGATGACGATGCCCTCAACGTGCTCATGACGCGCTGGCAGCTTCCCCTGCGCGCCTTCCTCTACCGCATGCTCCAGAACGAGCATGACGCCCTCGACCTCGCGCAAGAAACCTTCGTCCGCATCTACCGCCACAGGGCCGCCTACCGCACAGGCGCGCGTTTCTCCACGTGGATGTTCCAGATCGCGCTCAACCTCGCCCGCGACCACGCCCGCCGCAGCACCCGCCGCCCGCTCGTCGCCCTCGACGCCGCACCCGATCACGCCGACACCCTCCCCTCCCCTGACTCCGACGCCCTCGCCACCGAACGCATGCTCACCGTCCGCGCCGCCATCGCCGAACTGCCCGGAGACCTCCGCGCCGCGCTCATCTTTTCCGAATACGACGACAAGTCCCACGCCGAGATCGCCGCCATCGTCGGCGCCACATCAAAAGCCGTCGAAACCCGACTCTACCGTGCCCGCGAGCTCCTCCGTAAAAAGCTCGCGAAGTTCATGTCCTGAAATCTTCCGAAGGTAGGGCGTGACGGCTGGGCGCGCCGCGTATTTTTTGCGCCTTATGTGCTTTTTTGGGCCACTCCTCGGTGTCATGTAGGTCTAAAGCCTACTCTCATGCCACTTGTATCCCAAAACCCCGCCACCGGCCGCCTCATCAAACGCCACCGCGAGCACACCGCCAAGGAATCCGCCTCCGCGCTCGCCGCCGTCCACTCCGGTTTTCTCGGTTGGCGCGAACTCTCCCTCCCCGACCGCGCCCGCCACCTCACCGCCCTCGCCGCCACCCTCCGCGCGCAAAAGGAATCCCTCGCGCAACTCATCACCACCGAGATGGGCAAAACCCTCGTCATGTCCCGCCTCGAAATCGAAAAATGCGCCGCCTGCTGCGATTTTTACGCGAAACACGCCGCCCGTTTTCTCAAACCCCGGCGCCCGCTCGGCGCGCCAAAAAATGCCAAGGTCTTCTACGAACCCAGCGGTGTTATCCTCGCCGTCATGCCTTGGAACTATCCCTTCTGGCAACTCTTCCGCGCCGCCGCGCCCACCCTCATGGCGGGCAACACCCTCCTCCTCAAACACGCCTCGAATGTCTCAGGCTGCGCCCTCGCCATTGAGCGCCTCTTCACCGATGCCCGTCTCCCCGCAGGCCTCCTGCGCACGCTCCTCGTCTCTCCCAAAGCCCTCCCTCCGCTCATCGCCGATTCCCGCGTGCGTGGCGTCACCCTCACCGGCAGCACCGCCGCCGGCCGCCGTGTCGCCGCCCTCGCCGGCGCCGCCCTCAAACCCTGCGTCCTCGAACTCGGCGGCAGCGATCCCTACGTGGTTCTCGCCGACGCCGATCTCGACCACGCCGCCGAAATCTGCGCCCAGGCCCGCCTCGTCAACGGCGGTCAGAGCTGCATCGGCGCCAAGCGTTTCATCGTTGTCGAATCCGTCCTCGCCGCCTTCACCGAAAAATTCCTCGCCCGCCTGAAAACCCGCCGCGTCGGCGACCCCACGCTCCCCGAATTCCACCTCGGCCCGCTCGCCCGCGCCGACCTCCGCGACGAACTCCACGCCCAAGTCCAAAAAAGCCTTAAAAAGGGAGCCAAACTCCTCCTCGGCGGCACGCTGCCAAAAGGCCGCGGGTTCTACTACCCCGTCACGGCGCTCGCCAACGTCCGCCCCGGCATGCCTGCCCACGACGAAGAACTCTTCGGCCCCGTCGCCTCCATCATCGCCGCCAAGGACGAAGCCGATGCCCTCCGCATTGCCAACGACACCACCTTCGGCCTCGGCGCAGCCGTCTTCACGCGCGACCGCAAACACGGCGCCGCCATCGCCCGCGAGCGCCTCGACGCCGGCATGGTTTTTGTAAACGACTTCGTCCGCTCCGACCTTTCGCTCCCCTTCGGCGGCGTTAAAGAGTCCGGCTACGGCCGCGAACTCGGCGAGGTAGGCATCCACGCCTTCGTCAACATCAAGACCGTCTGGATGAAATAAGCGCTCTGCTCCATCCATTGGCGGAACAAGTCGCCGCTTCTCTCACTTCCCCGTCAAGGGATTCGGCAGGGACGAACCCGTCGATTGTAAAATCTCTTCCAAAATCCCCTTATCATCGAAGATAAAAGTGACGTCGGAGCGTTCGTTTTTCGAGAAAGGCGTCCCGCCGATTTTCTGGTATTTATAGACGAGCACCTGCTTGCCGCCCTCCAATTTGATATCCTGCGGCCCGCCCAGTGCCGCCACGACTTCCGCCTTGGTTGTTTTGCCCTTGATGAACGAGGCGAGTTGCTCGCTGGAAACTTTCGTCCCCTGCACATAATCGAGCGAAGAACATCCCGAAAGGCTCCAAAGCGCAAAAGCCAGCACAGTATATTTGAGCAACGATTTCACATTATTTTCAGCTTAGATTATCTGGAGAATTCAAACACATTGCCGCAGCGCATGCAGGAAAAAGATCGCTGCCAGCGGGCATACTCCAACGGGAATTCCGTTTTATTATATTCGATGAGACTTCGCACCTTTTTGATGCAAAAATAAGTGATAACACCAAATATAAGACCCGATATAAACCCCTTCAAGGTTCCCTCAAAAATGCCCAGCACAGGCAAGGCCGCCAGAATTGTTGTCCCGATCCAGCCAGCCACATTTTTCGGGCTCGGTGGGGCCGCTTTCTGCGCACTTACATTTTGATGCGTCCCGTGGGTGGTGCCGGTGGCACCGCCGATGCCAACGGAACCGTTGCTGCCCAAGCCCACGCCAACACTGGTTGATTTGGTCTGCACATGCGTCGTGCCTTGGTCGAAGAGCACCGAGAGGCTCGTTACATTATCACTGTTACATTGAGTGCATTGGAGGTTCATAATTTAAAAGTGAATAGGTTTAACGTAGCGAAAGATGCTTTCTGTAAAAAGCCGCGCCGATTGCCAGAAAGCCGAAAATCAGTCCATAGGTGGCGGGCTCGGGGATGGCGGCGGCGTAGAAGCCAAGGTCGGACATGAGGGCGAGATCGAGATTGGTGTAGCCCAAACGCTCACCCGTGGTGAGGTTGTTTAGCATGAGAGGGTCCTGCGGTGTGCCTCCAGCACTGGTGACCGTATTGAAGTTACCGGTGTCGTAGATGCTGGCCCCGGCGTCCAGGCTCAGGGTAGCGCTACCGTTGTTGGCGGGCTTGATGGTGTTGCTGACGTAGTCGCCAGATACGTTGAGCTTGCTGTTAAATTGGTCGCTGAGGCCGAAACCGAGGGCGTTATTGATTCCGATAAGCGCTTGGGTCACGAAATCATACTGACTGGCACCGGGGCCGGTCGTGGTGCCAAAGGACCAATTTACGTTCGGGTTGAACGAAATCGAGCCGCCCCAAGGGGCGCTCACAAGCCCCGTATTACGGTCAAGAAGCTGTGAGAAGAAGATGTTGCTGCCAGAGTGAGCCCCGACGTCTCCAGAGCTAGAGAAAGACAGTCCGTTTCCGCCGACCATGTGGCTAATGGGGTCGTTGTTGATGGTGTCGGGATAAGTAACAGCGTTGTTGCCTGCGCCGACGTAGATCACGAAGGTGTTGGCGGCAATGGATTGGCCTATCTGAAGGGTATATTGGGCGGTCGAAGGGTTGTAGAAGATCGCGGTGTAGCTGTTGCTGCCGCCGACGGGGATGGCGGACATATTGCTGTCGATGGTGCTCTCAACGATGCTGGCGGCGTAGTTGAGTGCGGCTACGGCTTGGGCGTTGCCGGAAAAGAAGCCAGTGCTATCGAGGCTGTAATCGAACTGGATGGTCAAAGCGCAGAGCTTCGACACCAAAAGCACAGGCAAAATGAGGACGGTTTTTCTAAAAAAATTCATGGCGGGAGTGTGGTTAACTGGCTACCCACAAAGCGTCCGCCACCACTACTAACGTAGCGAAACTGCATTTTACCTTTGGAGAGGTAAGAACAAGCATCCCAATCGTGGCTCACGATAACATCATCTTGGGAATGCCCTTGAGCAAATATCACAAATCGACAGCGTTCCGCCGGTGACACCTATCCGCCTGCTCATCATCGAGGACCAGCAGCTCGTGCAGCAGAGCATTGTCTCCGCCCTCCGCGAGCGGCTGCCGCTTGAGTTGGCGGGTGCTTATCTATCGGGACGGGCGGCCTTGACTGCCCCCGAAGCACTGCGCCAAGCGGATGTGGCGTTGATCGATATATGCTTGGGCGAGGAACAGATCTTCGAGTCGCTGCCCGAAATTCGCCGCATCAACCCATCCCTGAAATTGATCTGGATGACGGCCGTGCAGGCAGAGTTTCTTTTCGCCCGCGCCCTGGAGCTGAATCTTGAGGGATTCGTGCATAAAAACGACCCTATCGCCGTGCTGGTCACGGCCGTGGAGCGAGTGTCTGCCGGACACCGGTTTATGAGTGCCTCCGTGCTGGAGATGGATGCACGGTTCCGCAGGCAGTCCGACCACTTCAAAAAATTGCTTTCACCCCGCGAGCAGGAAATTTTGGGTGTGCTTGGGCAAGGACTCGCCAACGAGGAAGCCGCCGCCTTGCTCGGCCTGAGTGCAGGCACCATCCAAGCCCACCGGCGCAATATCATGGCCCGCATCGGAGCCCATTCCGCCGCCGAGCTCCAAACCTATGCGCTCCAACGCGGCTTTACCACGCCTGAGCGCCTGCGCACGCCTGAAGCGTAATACGCCCGACACCATTATCTGCTTTAAACCGGTGATTCATTTTTATTTATTTCCCCTTTTCGCCGGCATCGTGAATCCGCTGTTAGGTATTTATGTTTGGCTGACGAATCCCCGCAGAAGATTAAATCAAGTCTTCGGATTGTGGACGCTGGGACTGGGAATTTGGAATCTAGGTGCCTTCTTCTTATTTATAGTAGAATCGCATAATGAAGCTGTCCCGTGGGCAAAGTTTACACTGGGAGGTGTAATAATCATTTGCACATTCGGTTATCACTTGGCGGTTTTAATCACACGCGAAAAACGTGCAGGGAAGAAACTCATTTTCTTCTATGCATCATCCTTTTTATTCTTAATTTTAGACCTTGGACCTTGGATTGTGGCTGATGTTCGCAGGCTCGGTGAAGCATGGTATTCAGTGACAGGAACAGCGTTTCAAATTTTCTCTGTCACCATTTTCCCTCTGGCGGGTATCTCAACACTATGGATATTAAGAAAGGCCGCAAAGAATCGGCAAACCGATGCATCAAAAAACAGCAGGCGGTTTTATTTTATAAACCTAGTGATGTGGCTCACTGGTGCGCACGACCTACTGCTCGTTCTAGGGCATGATGTCTATCCCCACACTCATACTACAATATATCCGTGGGGACTATTCACCTCATGCTTCTACGGACTGTTAGTAAGCTATGGCATTTTGAGTGATCAATGGATCAACATAAGGATTTCCTTGGGTAGAAATGCTGCGACCACTTTACGCCTCACCTTCTTCGTAGCCATCGCCTACATCCTACTGCTTTTATCGGATATCGTAATCCCCTCACTTTTCACTAACGCCGCCCTCGCCGTTGCCTTGGCGACCCTGTTGCTAAGTGCAGCCATTACGTCACGGTTCTTCCCAAAACTTTTAGGCAAAAAAACCGCAGGCTTGGAGCGACGTATCATGGGCGATCTATTCGACTATGAAGATAAGGTAAACGCCTTTATAGAGACCATTCCCCTGTCCAATAACACCCAGGAGTTGATCAACCGGGTGGCAGAACGGCTCGCGGCCTTCATGGACCTCGCCTTCATCGGCATCTCCATAAGCGCCAGAGATTCCCGCCCCAGCCACCAGGCTTTTATCCAAGGCGAAAGCCAAGGGGCATGGGTTTGGCCGGAAATCGAGGTTACGCTCCTCGATGAATTCAAGACATCGGGGAAGCCGTCCCTCGTAGGCCAAGACCAACTGCTCAGGGTAGGGGGAAAAACGGCGGGATTATTGAAAGAGAAAAACATCGCTGCGGCCTTCGCCATCGCGGTGCAACCGAGAAACCCGTCCGGTTTGTTAATCATCGGGCCCAAGCGCAAGGGCGATGCGCTCACCTCATTGGACCGGGAGTTGTTGCAACGCCTGTGCCGCCAAGTCGCGTTTGAAGTCGAGCGACTGGACATCGTCCACGCCGAACAGCTCAGACAGGCGAGCCGCGCCAAAGATCAGTTCCTCGCCAGCATCAATCACGAGATTCGCAACCCGCTCAATGGAATAATCGGCATCACGCGGATGCTCGCCGACACGAATTCCGATCCTAGGCACAAATTCCTGCTATCCACCTTGCAGGCCTGCTCGGAACAACTCCACGCCACGATGGACGACGTGCTGGATTTTGCCGATATCGAGAGCAGCCGGATAAATCTTCGGACGAGCGACATAGAACTGGTCGAGCTGGTTAAAACCACCTGCGCCAGCTACGACCTCAACGGCAAAAACATCAGTTTCGGCGAACTCCCCGCGCGTCCTCTTGGCGTGCGCTGCGATGCGGGAAAGGTCCGGCAAATCCTCTCCAACTACGTGGGCAATGCCTTGAAATACGGCATTCCTCCTCAAGCCACCGTCAGCTTGAAGGAGGAAGCCGCCAATACCCGTGAAACCCGTGTCACGATCTCAGTGGCCAGCACCGGACCAACCTTGACGACGGAGGAACAGGCGGGCCTTTTCACGACATTTTTCCGCGGGCAACGCGCTCGCGAAACCAACGCCCACGGCACCGGACTCGGCTTGGCTCTCTCTAAAAAACTGGCGGAGGCGATGGGCGGCCAAGTCGGCGTCACCAGCGCCGAAGGCGAAACCATTTTCTCGTTCAGCGCCGTCTTTCCTTTGGTCGCGGCAGCTTTGGTTGAAAGAGCATTTTCGGACGTTCACCCAAGGATCACCGGCCGGGCACTGGCCATCGAAGACGAACCTTACAATCGCTTAGTCATGAGCCATTATCTAGGGAAACTGGGGCTATCCGTCGTGTGGGCTGAGAACGGTCGATCCGCGCTGAACGCCGTGCGCACCCAGTCTTTCGACGTGATCCTGATGGACTGGTTCCTGCCCGACATTTACGGCACGGAATTGATAGGGAAAATGCGCACGGAATCCATCGCCAGCCTGCCTCCCATCGTCGTGATCAGCGCCTACTCGACCACGGAAAAACGTAACGAGTGTCTTGCGGCGGGCGCGGCGGTCTTCGTCAGCAAACCAGCCACTCTCGCCAAACTGGAAGAGGTCTTCGAAGAACTCGCGTTGAAGAGCAATCCCAGCGCCGAAACCATCAGTCCTGCCGTCGATCTGGACATCTGGCGAGTGCTCGAAAAATCCGGCGTCACCATCGAGTCATTTATTGGAGAGATAAAGGCCAACCGGGCTTTGTTGATGACGGCGATAAACCAGAGATCACCCCATGCTGCCTCGCTCGCTCATCGCCTCAAAGCCACGACCCTTTTGATCCAAGCCGACTCCTTGGCGGATCGGTTGGCCCTTTTGGAGCGAATTTTAGATCAAAACGCCCCCACCGAAGAGATCGCCCCCCTAGCCAACGAAATCGAAAGCGAACTAATCAAGTTCGAAGAGCATATCCTCTCTCAAGCGCGGAAGATTTCCCAAGTGACGGAAAGTATCTAAAAACGACTGAAAGCCCGGTGTTTTCTTTTCGCTCCCTCCGTGTGACATCCGTGTGACGTCACACTAAAGTCTCGTTTCACCGCCGCCAACGCCTACGTTCGTCCCTTCTCCCTTTTCCGATGGCCGCCAAGCGTTCCTCCACCGTCAAACCCGCGCCCGCTCCCCCTCCCGTCCCTCCGGCGGCCGCGGACGCGGCGGAAGAACGCGTGCTCATCCCGGCCAACGTCATCCGTCCCGTCGTGCCCGCCGCCCACCACGGCAAGGCCGCTTATTTCAACCGCGAGCTGAGCTGGCTCGCCTTCAACCGCCGCGTCCTCGAACAAGCCCAGGACGCCCGCCACCCCCTCCTCGAACGCGTCAAGTTCCTCGCCATCGTCAGCTCAAACCTCGACGAATTTTTCGAGATCCGCGTCGCCGGCATCATCCAGCAGGTGGACAGCGGCGTGACCGAGCCCAGCGTGGACGGCCTCGGGCCGCGCGAATCCCTCCGCCGCATTCACTCGGTTGTCGGTTCCCTCGTCGAAGACCAGTATGCGTGCTGGCGCGATCAGCTCCTGCCCGCGCTCGCCGCCGAAGGCATCGTTTTCAAGACCGCCGCCGAGCTCGACCAGGCCGAACTCAACTGGGTCACCGCCTACTTCCACGAACAGGTTTTCCCTGTTCTCACTCCGCTCGCCCTCGACCAGTCGCACCCGTTCCCCCAGCTCGGGAACAAGACCCACAACGTCGTCGTCTCCCTCGACAATCCCGAGACCCCCGAGGTCGAGCAGCTCATCGCCATCCTGCCCGTCCCGCGCATCCTCCCACGCCTCGTCCGCATCAACCCCTCCGAAAAAGGCACGCAGCAGCGCTTCGTTTTCCTCTCCGAGATCATCAAGCTCTGCGCCGGCGAATTCTTTCCCGGATACACCCTGAACGGCGCCCACGCCTTTCGCGTCACCCGCAACAGCGACCTCTACATCGACGAGGAAGAAGCCGAAAA
>JAHFTG010000053.1 GCA_023269455.1 Opitutaceae bacterium
AACGCCCGCTCAACTGCACGCGGACCTTGGCCGGCATCGCCTCCTGGTTCTTAGTCTCGTCGAAGAACACCAGTTTCGAACCGTCGCTGGCGGCGAGGTTGTAGAGTTTTTCGCGCGTCATGCCACCGAGCTGGAAACGCTTGGCGAAGGCTTTTCCACTTTCCTTGTCCTGCGTGATGACGGTGTAGAAACGGTCGTCGCCGTCCTTCGGCACGATGTGGACGTGTTGAATATCCTTACCCATGAAAACCTTGTCGGCGACCTTCACCATCTTGCACGTCGCGTCGCCCATGAAGGCCACCACGTCGTCGAGAATCGTGCACTCAACGACGAACTCGTGCTGGCGCCAGTTGAGTCCGATGAAGCCTTCCTCGCGGTTGACGTAAAGACGCTGGTTGGCCGAGACGACGGCGGCGGCGCTGATCTGCTCGACCTCGTCGCAGGTCGTGCGTCGCTTGCGGCCCTTGCCGTATTTTTCCTGCAGGGTCTCGAACCATTTGATCGCAAACTCCGTGAGGTGAGCGAGGTCGTGTTTGGTGGACTTGATCTCGTCCTCGATGGCCTTGATGGCCTCGTCGGCCTTGAAGCGGTTGTAGGCGGAGATGCGTTTGATGCGGATTTCCGTCAGGCGCGTGACATCGTCGTCGGTCACGGCACGGCGGAGTTTTTTGGTGAAGGGCTTCAGTCCTTCGTGAATCTCGGCGAGGACGCTTTCCCAGGTCTTCGACTGCTCGATGCGGCGGTAGATGCGCTCCTCGATGAAGATGCGTTCCAACGAGTCCCAGTGCCACTGCTGCTCCAGTTCGCCGAGCTTGATGTCGAGCTCCTGCTTGAGGAGCTGCACGGTCTTGTCCACGGAGCGTCGCAGGATTTCGGAGACGCCGAGGAAGACGGGTTTGTCCTGACCGTCGATGGTGTCGATGACACACGCGGCGGGTGAGATGGACACCTGGCAATCGGTGAACACGTAGAGCTGGTTCATCACCTGATCGGCGTCGGCGCCTTGCGGGAGATGAACGAGGATCTCGACCGAGTCGGCGGTGTTGTCATCGACGTGCTTGACCTTGATCTTGCCCTTCGCGTTGGCGGCGAGGATCGACTCGATGAGCGAGACGGTCGTGGTGCCGTAGGGCAGCTCGGTGATGGCGATCTGGTATTTGCCGCGTGTCTCCATCTTGGCGCGGACCTTCACCTTGGCCCCGCGCTCGCCGTCGTTGTAGTCGGCGAAGTCGGCGATGCCGCCGGACGGGAAATCGGGAACGAGTTTGAAGCGTTTTCCTTGGAGATGGTTGATCGCGCAGCGGCAGAGGTCGTTGAAGTTATGCGGGAGAATCTTGGTCGAGAGGCCGACCGCGATGCCCTCGGCGCCGTCGAGGAGGACGATGGGGAATTTGGCGGGCAACGTGACGGGCTCTTTGGCGCGGCCGTCGTAGCTGGACTGCCAAGTCGTCGTCTTTGGATTAAAAAGCACGTCGCGGGCGAAGGGCGTCAGGCGGGCCTCGATGTAACGGGGCGCGGCGGCATCGTCGCCGGTGAGGAGATTGCCAAAGTTGCCCTGCGGCTCGACGAGATAGCCGCGCTGAGCGATGCCGACGAGCGCCGCGCCGATAGAGGCGTCGCCGTGAGGATGGAAGCGCATGCAGGCGCCGACGATGTTGGCGACCTTGTGGAAACGGCCGTCGTCCTGCTCCCAAAACGTGTGGAGAATGCGGCGCTGAACGGGCTTCAAGCCGTCGTCGATGTGGGGGACGGCGCGGTCGAGGATAACGTAGCTGGCGTATTCCAGAAACCACTTCTGGTAGGAGTGCGCGAGCGGAGCGTTGTCGTTGGTCTTGGGCGCTTCGGCGGCGGCGGAAACGAGTTCGGCCGATTCGACGGCGGGCGGCGCAGGGGGTTGCGAAGCGGGCGGTTGGGCGGGCGCGGACTCGGGCGCGTTGCCGTTCAAGGGAAGCTCGGGCTGGTCGTCGGGAGAAGAAGGGCGTTTGGGCATCTAGCGTTGAGTCGTAGGCGTGGGCCGCCGGCGGTCAGGGCGGCGGAGAAGTGGGAAACTGCAAAGCCCACGACTTCTCCGCCGGACGTCAACGCCAGCTTTTCAGCCTCCCGGCATTTCCCGGGATCGGGCTCAGACCCCGGCCAAACGGCGGCGGCGGAGCACAAAGGCCGCTCCGCCGGCCAGACCGGCAAAGATCATCGCGGTCGTCGCAGGCTCGGGGATGGCGGTCGCCGTCACCGTGAGCACGAGGTCGTTGCCCGTGCCGCCCTCGTAGGAGACGAGATAGGAGACGCCGCCTTGGGTGTAGGTGCTGCCGTCGGCAAGATTGGCGAAGGCTCCGTTGATCATGGCGGAGCCATCGACCATGTTGATGACGGTGAACTGTTCGCCGATGGTGGGGGTGAAGCCGAGGCTCAGGTTGATCAGACTGCCGCTGCCGAGGGTCAACGCCCCGCCCGAGTTGACGATGAGCTGTCCGTAAGCTGAGGTGCCGTTGAGCGCGAGCGTGAGCTGTCCGCTAAGCGAGAAGGTGCCGGAGGAAACAGTCGTGGTGTTGAAATTGGCAATCGTGCCCGCGTAGGAGAACGTGTTCCCAGCGCCGGGATTGATCGTCAGGGTGTTGGTCGCGCCGTTCGCGCCGGTGATGTCACCGAGGACGGAGGCGGAGCCGCCGGTGATGTTGACGACCAAGCCGCCACTGCCGCCGGTGATCGCCTTGCCGCTGCTGGAGCCGTCGATGAGGCCGGCATTGTTGATGGTGACGTTGTCCGCCGCCGTGACGATGGCCGCGACAGTGGAGCCTCCGCCTTGGATGGTGGCGCCGGCGTTGTTGTTGATGGTGTGACTGAAGCCGCTGGAAAGCGCCGAGGTGAAGGCGATGCCGGAATCGGAGTCGCCTTTGATGAGGCCGCCCGTCTGGTTGGTGATCGTGGTCGCGGCGTAGGGCGCCTGAACGGCAATCGCATGATCCACGCCGAGGGTGTCGGTGTATTTATCGATGCCGGCAATGGTGATGCCGCGGCCGGTGCCGGTGTTGCCCGTCGGGCTGCTGATCGAGCCTTGGATCGTGCCAGAATTGGTGATCGTGCCGCCACCGACGGTGACGCCTTCGCTGGTGTCGTTGAGTGAGTTCAACGACCGGATCGTGCCGGTGTTGGTGAGGTTGACGATGCCATCAACGTCAACGCCGTCACCATCAGCGGTCACCCCGTTGCCGGTGATGGTGCCGTGGTTGACGATGGTGACCACCTCGTTGGCGTTGAGGCCGTCGATGTTGAGGCCGGAACCGTTGTCGCCCTTGATCGTGCCGCCGAGATTGTTGGTGATGCTCATGGTGTAGGCGCCGCCGGCGACCGTGGGGTTGCCGTTGACGTCGGCGACGGAGTTGCCGCCGGTGATGCCGTGGCGCGCGCCTTCGATGAGGCCGGTGCCCGTGGTGTCGCCCGAAATCGCGCTGGCGTTCACGATGGTGATGCCCGTGTTCGCCTGGGCGTCGATGCCGTCGCTGCTGCTGCCGGTGCTCGTGGTGGATTTGATGGTGCCGTCGTTGTAAACGAAGCCGTTCACGCCGGGCCGCACGGCATCGGCCTCGGCGGCCTGCATGATGCCGGTGGCGTAGTTATTGACGATATTGGAACCTGACTGAATGGCGTTGAAATCGACCGCCTGCGCTCCGCCTTTGGAGGCGTTCAGCGAAGTCATCGTGCCATAATTGTTCAGCGTCACACTCGCGGGCGACTTGGCCATCTGGATGACATCGGCATCGGCGGACTGCATGATCGCCGCTGAATTGGTGGCGCTGCCGTTGTTGACGACGAGGCCGGTCACGCCCGTGTTGTCGCGGATCACGCGGCCTGTGCCGGTCTGATTGATGGTGCCGTCATTGTTAAGCGTGGCGTTGTTGCCGGAAATCGTGACCGCGACCGTGCCACCACTCACTGTCAGGGAAACGCCTGAAGATACACTGCCGGTTTGACCCGAGCTGGTGCCCAACGTCTGCGCGGTGGTAGAGTTCGAAGTGATGCTGAAGCTCCCCGAAAAAGCGGGACGAGCGATGAGGAACAGGGCTGCAATCACAGCCGATGAAAAACGAAGTAAACGCATCCCTCCAAAAAAAATACCCGGCAAACGCACCGCCATCCGAATAAGGCCGGTTTTGTTTCAGCCGGGTAAAACCTCCGCAACGGAAAGGTTACGCGAGACTCAAGAAGCCCCAAATCGCCCAACTAACCGCGCCACCTGCGCACCCGCCTCGCGTGCGATGCCCGCAAACTCCGGCGACACGCGCGCATCCCCCGCGACTCGCGCCCAAAACACCTCGGCCCACTCCGCCGCCACCGCCCAATCCGCCGCCTGCGCGGGCGTGGGAGGGAACGGCGCAAACGTGCGCGGCACGATCTCACCGCCCGCCGCCGGCGCCCAGAGCATCGGCAACATGTCGTAAACCGGCGCGAGCGACAGCGGCAGTTCATCACGCAGCCAGAACGCGAGGTTGCCGAAGTGCATGTCCGAGTTGCCGATCAATTCGCCAAACGCGTATCGACGGCGCACCGACATCAGCGCCTCGGGCGCAAGCAGGCCCGCGACCGCGAATTGCTCCGCCGCCTGCACCCACGTGTTCGCGCCGCCGCTCCCGACAAATGCGCCATGCACCGCCGCCAGTGAAACCACGCCGCGCCGCCCGTGCGCACCCGCACGATCAAAGCGGCGCACTTCCAGAAAGCGGCGTCCGCCAGCGTCGATCACCTGTGCACCCGCCAAGGCTTCGCCCGCGTTGACCAGCACATCGAGCGCGTGCGCTTCGGCCACGAGCAAGTCCGCCCACCGGCGTCCGGCGGGCGTATCGAGCGGTTGGGAAAACTTTACGAGCACCGCGCGCGTGTCCTCGGCGACGCGCACGTGCGTGAGGAACTTCGGTTGTTCGCCGCCCGCCGACGAACCGGGCACGCCCGCCTGCATCGATTGCGCCGCCAGCTCGGGATAACGCACCGCTCGGTCCGCCTCCGCCACGAATTCTGCAGGCTCCACCTGCCGCGCCAGCGTGCGCCGCAGCGGCGTGTCGCCCACCACGAGATCGCCCGGCAGGTCATCGCCCTCGGACTGAAGAAACACCAGCGTGTCGTCGTCACCCCAATTCGACGGGTCCGGCGGCAGCCGCAGCGTCTCCGTCACGCGACGCGCGATGGCCCGCCCCAGAAACCCCTGCGGACGCAAGTCGCCCAGAAAAAACGGAAATCCCTCGATCCACCCATCAACATCCGCCACGTCCAGCCGCGAGCACCAGCCCGGCGCAGCCCCCGCCCACTCCACGCGAAAGCCGCCATGAAACGCCTCCAGCCGCGCCCACTCGTGCGCGCGTCCCGCCTCGTCGATCCGAAAAACCGGCCAGCGATCCCCGATGCTTCGCACGCGACGGCGGAGTGCATACCGCGCCCGCCGCGCCTCACCGATCTGCACCACCGCATCGCCCGTATCGGCCAGCGTGCGCGACACCTGCGAACGATGCACCCCCGCCGCCCCCGCCAGCTCAGCGGCGGTCTGCGGCCCCTGCGCCTGCAAACGCAGGGTCAGGGCGGGCAACGTAATGATCGGTCGGCGTGGCATATCCGTCTAAAATGCACGGATTAAACATGGAATCAAGACAAAGCTATAAGTTACAGATTAGCAAGTTACCCATTAAACATTAATAATAACGCACCGATTAAAATACGATTATTACACCTCCACCAAATCCTTCTCCGCTCGCAGATTCCCGATGATGAAGTCCTGCCGGTCCGGCGTGTTCTTCCCCATGTAGAACGTGAGCAAACCCTGCACGTCGTGGAGGCGGTCGAGGGTGACTTTTTCGGCGCGGATATTTTCGCCGATGAAGTCCTTGAACTCGACCGGCGACACTTCGCCGAGACCTTTGAAACGCGTGATCTCGGAACTCTGGCCGAGCTTGTGGAGCGCGGATTGTTTCTCGGCCTCGCTGTAGCAGTAGATCGTCTGCTTTTTGTTGCGCACGCGGAAGAGCGGCGTCTCCAAAATAAACAGATGCCCCTGCGTGATGAGCTCGGGGAAAAACTGGAGGATAAACGAGAGCAACAGCAGCCGGATGTGCATGCCGTCCACGTCGGCATCGGTCGCGATGATCACGCGGTTGTAGCGCAAGTTCTCCATGCCCTCCTCGATGTTCAGCGCGCTTTGCAGGAGGTGAAATTCCTCGTTCTCGTAGATGACTTTTTTCGTGAGGCCGAAGGTATTGAGCGGCTTCCCCTTCAACGCGAAGACGGCTTGCGTCTGCACGTCGCGGCACGACGTGAGCGAGCCGGAGGCGGAGTCACCCTCGACGATGAACAGCGTGCTGTCTTCGGCGCGCTTGTCCCTGGAGTCGAGATGGACGCGGCAGTCGCGGAGCTTGCGGTTGTGAAGCGAGGCTTTTTTGGCGCGTTCGCGGGCGAGGTTGCGGATGCCGGAGAGTTCTTTGCGCTCCCGTTCGCTTTCCTCGATCTTACGCTTGATCGCGTCGGCCGCCTCGGGATTGCGGTGGAGCCAGTTGTCGAGGTGCTGCGAAAGAAACCCGCCGATAAACTGGCGGATGGTCGGGCCTTTCGGGCCGAGGTCGTTCGAGCCGAGTTTGGTCTTCGTCTGCGATTCGAAGACGGGCTCCTGCACGCGCAACGAAACGGCGGCGATGATCGACTGGCGGACGTCGGCCGCGTCATAGTCTTTCTTGAAAAAATTGCGCAGCGTGGCGACGAGCCCTTCGCGAAACGCGGTGAGATGGGTGCCGCCCATCGTGGTGTGCTGGCCGTTGACGAAGGAGTAATATTCCTCGCCGTAGTGCGCGCCGTGCGTGAGGGCGACCTCGATGTCCTCGGCTTCGAGATGGGCCATCGGGTAGAGCGGCTCGCCCGTGAGTTTCTTGGTGAGGAGATCCTTGAGGCCGTGCTCGGATTTGTAGGCCTTGCCGTTGAAGGTGAGGGTGAGGCCGCGATTGAGATACGCGTAGTTCCAGAGCATCTCCTCGATGAACTCGGTGCGAAACTTGAAGTCCTTGCCGAAGAGCGCCTCGTCGGGCGTGAAGGCGATGATCGTGCCGTTCCGCTCGGAGGTCTTGTGCGTTTTCTGATCCTTGCGGAGCTTGCCCTGCTCGAACTCGACGATGCGCGTCTCGCCTTCACGGATGGCCTGCGCGGAGAAATAAATGGAGAGCGCGTTGACCGCCTTCTGGCCGACGCCGTTCAGACCGACGGATTTCTGGAAGGTCTCGCTGTCGTATTTCGCGCCGGTGTTGATGATCGAGACGCAGTCGATGAGTTTGCCGAGCGGGATGCCGCGACCGTAATCGCGCACGCGCACGGTGCGGTCGGTGAGCTCGATTTCGATCTTTTTGCCATAGCCCATCGTGAACTCGTCGATGCAGTTATCGATGGTCTCTTTGATGAGGACATAGATGCCGTCCTCGGCGTGGGTGCCGGTGCCGAGGCGCCCGATATACATGCCGGGACGCAGGCGGATATGTTCGAGCGGCGAGAGGGTCTTGATCGAGTCTTCGGTGTAGTTGGACGCCATGGGAGAACGCGCCCAAGCAGGGCCGCGTGTCCGCCGCTGACAAGGTAAAAGTTCCCCTCCGCTCCGCACACAGACGGCAACGTGCGGGCTTGCCGCCCCCATCGCCGCGCTTAGATTCTACATCCAACCCTTTATGAAAAAACTCCTCGTCATCCTCGGTGTTTTGCTCGGCCTCGCCGTGGTCGCCGTCGTGGTCCTCACCTTCACGCTGGGCGCGATCGTCACCAAAGGCGTCAACACCTTCGGCCCCAAGATCACCGGCACCGTCGTCACGCTCGACCACGCCGTGATCTCGCCGCTCAGCGGCTCGGGCACGCTGTCGGGCCTCTTCGTCGGCAATCCCGAGGGCTGGAAAAGCGACAAGGCGTTTTCGATGGCCAAAGTCCACGTGAGCGTCGCCCCTCTCTCCGTCCTCGGCGACCACATCGTCATCAAAGAAGTCCTCATCGACGGCCCGGAGTTCGTTTACGAAACGAAGATCATCAGCAGCAACATCAAGGACCTGCTCAACAACATCGAGAAGACCACCGGCGCCACGTCCGACCAAGCCGGCACCAAGACCGCCACTCCCACCACGAAATCCGGCAAGCCCCTCAAGTTTGAAATCAAAAGCTTCCGCCTCGAAAACGCCAAGGTCACCCTCGGCGTAGGCCCCACCGCCATCACCCTGCCTATGCCTCCGCTCGTGCTCACCGATCTCGGCACGAAGGAAGGCGGCATCACGCCCGACCAGCTCGCGGTCAAGGTCATGACCAACGTCCTCGGCAACATCGTCGGCGCCGTGGCCAACTCCGCCCTCAAGCTTGGCGGTGCCGCTGGCGCCACCTCCTCCGACGCCGCCTCCGGTGCCGTGAAGGGCCTCAAGAATCTCTTCGGCGGCGGCAAGTGATTCCCCCGCCCGCCCCCCGCTCAATCCATCAGCGCACACGCAAATTTATGGCTGCGAATACGCTAGCGTTGCCCCGTTTGCATGATGCAGTATCCGCCTGATTCCCTCCTGACACGCTCCTCTCCCAACCGCCCTTTACACTCCCTATGTCCGACCATTCTCACGCGGCTGATCACGAAGAAAAATTCTCCCCGTGGACCTTCATCGCGACGATCCTCGTCACCCTCGTCGTCCTCTTCGGCGCCCTCGCGCTGATCTTCCCCGGCGTCTGGAAAGCCCAGCTCGCCGCCACTTGGATCGCGTTCGCCGTGACCTTCCTCATCGTCCACGCCTTCGCCGGCGTTTTTGAGTTCTTTTTCCACCGCTACATTCTGCACGCCCCGCTCATCCCGTTCCTGAGCTATTTCTACCGCCAGCACACCCTCCACCACGCGCTCACCCGCATCGGCTACCACAAGACCAAGCGCGGCACCGAGGAAATCCCCGGCCTCGTCGAAAACGTCGTCCACAACACCTTCCCCATCGAAGAGGAAAAACAGCACGAGGCCTCCTACTTCCCGTGGTATTCGCTGCTGGTGTTCGCACTGATCATCACCCCCTTCATGGCCATCGCGCAGTGGCTGTTGCCCACCGCCCCCATTTTCCTCGCAAGCTGGCTCGCCGTCGCCTGGTCGCTTTCGCTCTACGAACTCATCCACGCCGTCGAGCACTGGCCCCAAGACACCTGGGACCGCCTCGTCGAACACCCCAAATACGGCCGCATCTGGCGGAAGGCCTACGCCTTCCACCTCCGCCACCACGCCGACATCCGCTGCAACGAAGCCATCTCCGGCGTCTTCGGCCTGCCCTTGGTTGATTTCGTCTTTGGCACCTACATCGATCCCGAGACGCTCTACACCCACGGCAAGCCCGTTGACCCGAAGGAATTCGTGAGCCCGCAGCCACGTTTCGCCTTCATCCGCTGGCTCGACCGCCGCGCCGACCAGTCCATTCAAAACCGCCGCGCCGCCGCCCGCGCTTGACCAATCACCGATTCTCACCTTCGTTTTCATCGCTTCAATGAACCTCCTCGGTAACACGACCTCCGCCAAAGCCCTCGCCCACATTATCGTGGTCGCAGTCTCCGCCGTGTCCGTTACCACCGCGCCGAGAGGGGCTTGAACGTTTAAAAAACTTTCGCCCCCTCCGGTGCCAACCGGAGGGGGCTTTTTTGTGGCCCTGTCCGGCGAAGCACCCGCAGGGGGCGGTTAAAACCAAACCAACCGCCATGAAGACCACCCGCACCACCACCAGCCGCACCCGCTGGCCCGAACCGTTCGGACCCGCGCCCCGCCTCAACCGCGAACTCACGCGCCCCGCGTTCACACTCGCCAACAACCACGCCGGGCACGATTTCCTCGTGCTCAATCCGCGTCCCGATCTTCTCGACCCCGAGCCTCGGGGACGCTTCCGTCCTTACCCCATCGACCTACCATGAGCACTTCGCCCGACTTCGCCTTCGCCCACCGCACCGCCGGCCTCAAACCGAGCGCCATCCGCGAAATCCTCAAAGTCACCGGCTCCCCCGACGTCATCTCCTTCGCCGGCGGCCTGCCCGCGCCCGAGCTGTTTCCCATCGAAGCAACCGCCCGCGCCGCCCAGTCCCTCCTCGCCGAAGACGGCCCCGCCTCCCTCCAATACGACATCACCGAGGGCTACCTTCCCTTGCGCCAATGGGTCTGCGCCCACCTCGCCGAAACCGTCGGCCTGCGCGTCTCCCCCGACCAGATCCTCATCACCAACGGCTCCCAACAAGGCCTCGATCTCATCTCCAAGGTCTTCCTCGACCCCGGCGACCTCGTCCTCGTCGAAAACCCCGCCTACCTCGGCGCCCTCCAAGCCTTCCAAGCCTACGAAGCCATCCCCGTCGGCATCGAGTCCGACGAACACGGCCTCCGCCCCGAAGCCCTGCGCACGTTCCTCGAAACCTCTCCGCGCAAGCCGAAGTTCCTGTATCTCATTCCCAATTTCCAAAACCCCACCGGCCGCACCACGCCCGCCGCCCGCCGCGCCGAGATCGTCGCCATCGCCGCGCAGTTCAGCGTGCCCGTCATCGAAGATGATCCCTACGGACGCCTGCGCTTCTCCGGTGACGATGTCCCCGCGCTCGGCACCTTCCCCGGCGCCCGCCACTGGCTCTACCTCGGCACCTCCAGCAAGATCATGACCCCCGGCCTCCGCGTCGCCTGGCTCGTCGCCCCCGACCGCGAAGTTTACGAAAAACTCGTCGCCGCCAAACAAGCCGCCGACCTCCACACCTCCGCCTTCACCCAACGCCTCGTCTGGCGCACCGTCCGCGAACCCGGCGTCGTCACCGCGCACGTTGCCAAACTCTGCGCCGTTTACGGACGCCGACGCGACGTCATGCTCGCCGCCCTCGCCCGCCATTTCCCGGCCGGCTGCACGTGGACGAAACCCGACGGCGGCCTCTTCCTCTGGGCCACGCTCCCCGAAAGCATCAACACGCTCGAACTGCTCAAAACCGCCGCCCAGCAAAAAGTAGCCTTCGTCCCCGGCGCGCC
>JAHFTG010000054.1 GCA_023269455.1 Opitutaceae bacterium
AGGATGAGGAGGAGACGCATGGGAAAAACGGAGTGGGCCGAGAGGCGAGGTTGAGATGCGAAGTTGAGGGGGCGAGTCGACCCGACGGGGTCAACCCCGGCGAGCACGGAACGGGCTAGGCCAAGGGGTGTGCTCATGGGAGTTGGTTTGTGAATTAAGAGGATTATGTAGAGTAGTCCGTGGACCTTTCGACGGCCTCGCCTGAGTGTCTGCTTTTACTTTACGGATAAGGTGGCGGCGTAGCCGCCACCGGGAGCGAGACGGAGGGTGAGCGTGCGGGTGTCACCGAGATTGCGGGTGGTTTCGACCACGGTTTCGGGCGCGGCGGGGTCGGCGCCGTCGGCGAACTCGCGCAGCTGCCAGCCGCGTCCCTTGAGGCCGAGAGCGTCGAGGGAAACGTCCAGCGTGAGGGCGTTGTCGCCGTTCATCGCGGCGATAAACCAGCGTTTGCCGGAGCGGCGGGCGATGACGATGTGTTTGCCGACCTCGGCGGAGAGGACGACGCTTTCGTCCCAGACCGTGGGAAGATTGCGGAAGAACTCGACGCCGGGCTGACCGCGGTAGTTGGCGGGGCTGTCGCAGAGCACGAGGAGCGGACTGCGATAAACGACCGTCATGGCGAGTTGGCGGGCGCGGGTGCCGATGACCTGGGCGGGATAGGTGACCTTAAACGTGGACTGAGTGCGGTTGAGAAAACCGCCGGGGGTGTAGTCCATCGGGCCGAGGAGACCGCGGGTGAAGGGGAGGATGAGGGTGTGGCGGGCGGTGACGCTGCCTCCGAGTTTGTTGTATTCGTTGCCGAGGACGCCTTCTTGGGTGATGAAATTCGGGTAGGTGCGGGCGAGGCCGGTGGGTTTGTAGGTGCCGTGGAAGTCCACCATCAGGTGATTACGGGCGGCGGCTTCGAGCACGCGGACGCACCACTGGACGGCCTCTTGTGAATCGCTGTTGATGAAGTCGATCTTCACGCCGGCCACGCCGAGGGAGGCGAGGTAAGCGAGCGTCTTCTCGACGCCGGCGGTCTTGAGGTCGAGGGAGTGTCCCCAGACGAAGAGGCGCACGTTTTTGGCGCGGGCGTAAGCGACCAAGCCGGGCAGGTCGATGTCGGGGACGGATTGGGTGAAGTCGCCGGAGGGCCGATTGGGCTGGGAGAAGAGGTTCTTGTTCCAGTCGGTCATGTGCTGATACCAAAACCAGTCCACGAGCTGGTAGGGCCAACCCATCTCGGCGGCGAAATCGATGTATTCGCGATGGGAGCGATTGTCGCCGCGCGCCAGGACGGCGGTGTATTTCGGCTGGGAGGGGTTGACGCCGGTCCACCACGCATCCCAGGCGCTCACGCCGGGTTTGACCCAGTCGGCCTTGGCGACACGGGAAGGCGTGGCGAGGGTGGCGACGAGGTCGTTGGTGACGAGGTCGGCGGCGGTGTGGCTGACCATGAGGACGCGCCACGGGCTGACCATCGGGACGCGGCCGACGACGGCTCCGCGGCCATCCTGGCGCTGGGCGAGTTCGGCGCGCACGGCGGCTTCGCCGGTGCCGGTGATAAAGAGGCCGGCCCAGTCGAGGAGGTCGGACTCGGCCACGGCGACGTAGGCGGAGGGCGTTTCGACGAGGAGGGGCAGGACGGAGCAGTAGGGCTGTCCCTTCCGCCAGCTTTGGGGCGTTTCCCGAGGGATTTCGGAAAGCTTGCGTTCGAGGTAGGTGTTTTCGGCGCATCCCGATTCGTCGCCCGGCCACGCGCGGTGGTCGGCGGGGAAGCGGAACTCGGTGAGTTCGCGTTTGAGCGTGAATTCGCCGAGACCGGAGGCTTCGGGCAGGTCGTAGCGGAAGGCGACGCCTTCGTCATAGGCGCGAGCGACGAGGGTGAACGCGCGTGCGGGGGAGTGGCCTTCGCTCAGGTTGATGCGAAGCTCGCGGAAACGGTCGGGCACGGTGCGTCGTTGGCCGAGCGGATTGTCCCACGTGCTGTTGCGAGCAGCCGTTTTGGTGCCGCTGATTTTGGCGGCGGGGCCGAGGGTGGTGCCGTCGGCGAAGGCGAGGCCGAGGACGGAATCCGCGAGGAGGGGCTTGCCGTCCAGCTCGACGCGGTAGCGCAGGCCGTCGTCGTCGGAGACGATGAGCGCGAGCTTGCCGTTAGGCGAGCTCACGCGCTGTTCGGCGGCGGATACCAGGGAGCCGAGCAACAGGGTGGCGGTGAAGAGGGTGCGGATACGCATGGAGAAGCGGGAAGGGGACGTGGGTTGGGAGTGGTTGATGCAATCGGGTTAAGGGCGGGGCGGTTCGAGGCGGAGGCCGAGGAGTCCGCCGACTCGGCCTTTACCTGCGCCTTGGAAGCGCACGGTGAGATTTTGCTGACCGCTGAGCGATTCGGGCGGGAGCGGGTAGGCAACCTCGATCGCTTTGTCGGGCTGACGGCCTTCGAGGGTTTGAGTGGCGACGACAATGCCGTTGACAACGACGTCGAAGGTCCGGTCGCGGTCGCTTCCCCAGTAGGTGCAGACCAAGGTGGCTGCGGGCGCTTGCAGAAGCGAGAGCGCGTAAGAAAAATCCCCGTTCGGGGAGGCATCGCGCCAGGCGTAGTTGGAAACACGTCCGGTTTCGCTTTGCTCCGCCGACAAGTCGTGGGCACGCTCCGAGGCCGCATCGCCGATGATGACGCGGTCGAGCACGGAGGCGTTTTCTTTGGACGTGGCGTTGGCTAGAGGTGAGGTCGGGGGGGCGTCGAGGCGCAGCCCGAGGAGTCCGCCGACACGGCCTTTGCCCGCGCCTTGGAAGCGCACCGTGAGATTTTGCTGACCAGTGAGCGACTCAGGCGGGAGCGGGTAGGCGACCTCGATCGCTTTGTCGGGCTGACGGCCTTCGAGCGTTTGCGTGGCGACGGCAACGCCGTTGACCACGATGTCGAAGGTCCGGTCGCGGTCGTCGCCCCAGTAGGTGCAGATCAGGGTGGGCTTGGGAGTGGTCGGAAGTGCGAGCACGTAGGAAAAGGCTCCGTTCGGGGCGGCATCGCGCCAGTAGTAGTTGGAAACGCGTCCGGTTTCGCTCTGCTCCGCCGACAAGTCGTGGGCGCGTTCCGAGGCGGCGCTACCAATGATGACGCGGTCAAGCACGGAGGCGGTTTCTTTGGCTGTGGTGTTGGCCGGAGACGAGGTCTGAGCGGCGGTGTCGGCTGCGGCAGTGAGGGAGGTCAGCAGGACGGTGATGGTGAGGAAGCCGGGAATACGCATGGGGCAACGGGAAGGGGGCGTGGGTTGGGAGTGTTTGATGGAATCGGGTTAAGGACGGGTCGATTCGAGGCGGAGCCCGAGGAGTCCACCGACATGGCCTTTGCCCGTGCCTTTGAACCCCACGGTGAGGTTTTGCTGGCCCGTGAGAGACTCGGGCGGGAGGGGGTAGGCGACCTCGATCGCTTTGTCGGGCTGACGGCCTTCGAGGGTTTGCGTGGCGACGACCACGCCGTTGACCACGATGTCGAAGGTGCGGTCGCGGTCGCTTCCCCAGTAGGTGCAGATCAGGATGGGCTTGGGAGTGGTCGGCAGCTTGAGCACGTAGGAAAAGGCTCCGTTCGGGGCGGCATCGCGCCAGACGTAGTTGGAAACGCGTCCGGTTTCACTCAGCTCCGCCGACAAGTCGTGGGCGCGTTCCGAGGCGGCATCGCCGATGATGACGCGGTCGAGCGCGGAGGCGTTTTCTTTGGCCGAAGTGTTTGGCTGAGGCGATGTCACGGGAGCGGTGTCGGTGAGTTCCCAATACACCGAGTAACGCTCGTGATGCACGGCGTAGAGGGGCTGGAACACGAGGCCGGAGGCGGGGCCGGCGTCGTGCGCCTTGAACGTCAGCGTGGAGGCGTCGGCGAGAGTCAACCAATCGGCGGGATTGACTGACCGGTTGACGATGGCCGGCACGGGCGCGGGCGGGAAGTTGAGGTAGGCGTCTTTATCGGCGAAATCACGGGGCATGCCGGCGCTGCCTAGGCGGCCGGCGAGGAGCACGGGGCCATAGAAAACGGAAACCATGGAGGGCACGTCCTTGGCGCGTTCGAGGCGAAGTGCGAAGGGGAGTTTGAGGGTGACGACGTCGCCGGTCTGCCAGACGCGTTTCACGGCGAGGAAACTGGAGGGCGTGACGGTGGCGAGTTGCGGGCGGCCGTTGATGGACAGCGCTACGGGGCCGGACAACCAGTCGGGAACGCGGAGGTGCAGCGTGGCCTCGGAGGAGCGGGCGGCGCGGACGATGGTCAGGCGAACCGTGTCGGTGAGAGGCGGAAAACCTTCCTGTTTGATCGCGAGGCCCTGGGCGCTCCAGTCGAGCGCGGACGGGATGTAGAGATTTACCCAGAGATGGCCGGGGTGCTGGAAGTAGATGCCCTCGTTATAGCGGGCGGTGTTTTCGATGCCCGAGCCGACGCAACAAAAGGTGCCGTCGAGGTAGGTGCGGAAGTCACCATGAAGGGGCGTGAAATAAGTCATCGCGCCGGTGTCGGGGGCGATGGTGGCGAGGAGGTGGTTATAGAGGGCGCGTTCGAAGTAGTCGGCGTAGTCGGCACGGTCCGGCGTGCGTTCGATGAGACGCGTGGTGAGCTTGAGCATGTTCTGCGTGTTGCAGCTCTCGGAGGTGGTGGCGGGCAGACGTTTGCCGTCATCGATGGAGGGGCCGGCCTCGACGTCCGGGCCGTCGAACCACTCGTGGTAGGAGTTGCCGCCGATGGCGAAGGAGTGGTGGCGGGTGATGATCGCCCAGGCGTTTTCCGCAGCGCGGGTGTCGGTGGCGTCGCCAGTGACGTTGGCATAGCGGGCGATGCCGGCCAGCTGGGCGACGTGGGTGTTGGCGTGGAGGTTTTTTAAGTCGTCCTCGTCGGCGGCGAGCGGATCGATCAGCCAGGGGCGGTTAAAGAGCGCGGCGAGGGCGAGCTGTTTTTTATCGCCGGTGATCGAATACAGTTCGGTGAGCACGTCGGCCATGCCACCGAATTCGGTCTGCGGGTTGCGGCCGCGATCCGTGCGGAACATGCGCTCGATCTGCTCGGGCGGGAGGGCGAGGAGGCGTTTCTGGAGATAGGCCGACATCTTCAGGGCCACGTCGAGCGCCTGCTTGTTGCCTAGATAGTGGTGGGCGTCCACCAGGCCAGCCATGATCTTGTGGATCGTGTAGTAGGGCACGACCACGCCACCGGAGTCTTTGGAGGAGCCCTCCTGCCAGTCGAGGGCAATGGGGGGGAAGGCGGCCAGGTAGCCGTTCTGCTTCAACGCCTGCTGGCATTTGGCGAGTTCGGCGACGATGTAGGTGACTTTCTTGCGGAATGATTCGTCGCCGGTGGCGGCGGCCATGCGGGAGGCGGCAGAGAGGTAGTGGCCAGCCATGTGTCCCTTGATGAAGCCGCTCTCCCAGCCTCCGTAGCCGGCGGTGACTCCGGCGGGTTGGGGCAGGCCGGCCAGCTTGCGATAGGGAAAGAGCAGGCGGTCGGGATCGAGGTGTCCGACGTAGCCGGTGCGGTGCAATTCCTGCCGGTCATAGAAGGGACTGCCGGGGAGCAGTCGCACGTGGGACGCGTCCACCATCTCGGCGGAGCCGGCGGACGGTTCGGCTTGAGCGAAGGCGGCGAGCGCAACGAGGGGCGCGATTCTAGAGAGCAGGAACCGAGAGGCGCAGGGGAATGACATTGGGGGGAGGGCTTACTTTACGGGTTGGGCCGGAGCGGGGAAGGGGCAACCGGATTCACTTTTCACGGATGTTCAAACAAGTGATAGGCGTGAGCCACGCAAAGTTCCGCGACAAGACCAAGAAGGCCGCAGGTTGATGCCCTGTATGGAGGAGGCACGCCCCTTGGTGCGTAAAACGAGCCGGGCACCAGTGCGGCCCACGCACAAGGGGCGGGAATCTTCAGCGGGAAGCAGGTAAGGGAGCGGCGGGTTTGAGGAGGCCGAGGCGGTAGGGCAGGAGGACGTAGTCGGGCTCCTTGCTGCCGACCGGGAGGCCCTGGTAGAGGAAGCGTATGTTCTGCGGATCGACCGTCATAGTCTCGTCACTGCCTTCGCGGAGGAGTTCGCCGTGGCTGATGCCTTCGGCCCAGAGCGGACTGCCGTCGCTCGTGCGCACGTTGGCGTCGCCCGCGAAGGGGGTTTCCTCGGAGTCCGCACCAGCCAGCGGTTTCCAATCGCCGTCGAGGCGGTCGGACATCCAGGCGCGGTAGTAGCGGTGCTTCCCGATGCACTCGACGAGCATGAGATATTGCTTGGAGCCCTTGAGGCGATAGACGCAGGAGCCCTCGAAGAGATCGTTTTTTTCCTTGTGCAGGATGACGACGGGTTCGTTGAAGCCGCGCGGGAAGTCCTTGATGGTCGTGCGGCTGCGATACATGCGGCCATGGTCGTCGGGGAAAAATAAATATACGTACGTGTCGTCGCAGATGATCCAATAGTCGAGCCAGCCTTCGACGACGCTCTTGGGTGTGCCTTCGAAGAAGTCCTGCGGCGCGCTCCACGACATGGGGTCCTCGATGTTATCGGAGGTCGAGAAGCGTGGCTGGCCCGACTGGAAGATCAGATACCATTTCTTCTGCGGTCGGAAGTAGAAGACCTGCGGCGCGCAGTTATAGCCGCGGAGGTTGGGATTTTCGTCGAGGTGGAAGGTTTTGGCCTGGGGCGCCTTGTCCCAGTTGGCGAAATTGATATAGCCCATGCCCCAGCCCTTGCTCCCCGCGGTGGTGGCGAAGATGTGCCAGCGGCCGTTGTAGAAAACCACGGAGGGATCCTTCACCGCAACAACGGGGTGATTCGCATCGGCCGTGGGATGGACGAGCGGGCCGCTGGTGATCCAGTTCCGCAGAGGGGTGGTTTTCGGCCCATTTGCCGCGCGAAGCGCGGGGGCAAGGCCGAGCAGGCCGATGCATACGAAGGCGATTTGTCGGAGCAGGTGGTTTTTCGTCATGAGAAATACGGGAAGAAAGCTCTACGGTTGAGGGAGACGGCCCAGTCTAACCCTGCGTGCACAGGCAGGATCCGGCTGCCGCAGGTGTGCGGCCGAGCATGTTTAATAAGGCAGGCAGGGGTTCATGCGGGGCTATTAGGAAGAGTGGGGATAGGCTATCTTACACCTCCATGTAACTGAAAATCGCCTCCGGTGCGACATGCTGCCGGTCTGACATGGTTCAGGTGGGCGCATTAAAACGCAACGCAATTGACCCCGTGGGCACTCGACCGGGCTGCCGGCGAAAGCGACGGCAGTGTGGACGTGGAACCTCATTGCGGACGCCAAGGATCACCCAAGGAACCGGGCGACCTCAGGCCTTGAGCGCCGCCTGAATCGCCTCCGCCAGCTCCACTGGTCGCACCGGCTTAAGCAGACATGCCGACAGATCCGCCAGCGGCACGCTTCGTGAAAGAATCTCCGGGTTGATATAGCCCGTGAGCAGAATGCGGCGCGTCTGCGGCCAGCGTGCGGCACTGGCCACCAAAAATTCAAGCCCCGGCATGCCGGGCATCAGGTGATCGCACACGATGACATCGAACCGCCGCACCGCCATTAACAGTTCGGCCTCTTCAGCCGAAATGGCCGTGATGATTTCAAACATGTCCGCGAAAGTCTCGCGCAACATTGCCAAAAATATCTTTTCATCATCGACGATCAAGACACACGGTTTGACCGGCGACACTGCTGGTGGCGCATCAATCATGACCCGCCGGCCAGGACCGACGCATCATGCAGCTTGATCGCTTCCTGCACGGTATTGACCAGTTCAGCCATCGCAACCGGCTTGAGCAGATATCGAAAAAGCGCCGCCTCGTTCACGCTTCGCAGCAGCATCTCGGGCTTCATGTAACCGGTGACCAATATCCGCTGCATATGGGGAAACTCTTCCCGCGCGCGCACCAGAAAACTCATGCCGTTGCCGCCGGGCATGAGATGGTCCGCGATCACGACCTTGAATGCCTTCTTGCGCAAGATGAACTCGGCCTCGCGCGCCGACGTCGCGGTAGTCACGTTGAAACGCGTCAAGAGCGCCTCGGCGAACACGTCGAGCAGCGGACGCTCGTCATCGACGACCAGAATTTCATCACGGGAAACCGAGGGGGAGGTGGCGGGGGATTCCACGATGGCGCTCATAATTTCATCCGCGAGAGTGGGTAGCTGCTCCCGCATGGCAAACTCAAAGCCATTAGGCATATATCTCCTGTCTCGTTTTAGTTTTGCGCCACGCGCCACACGCCTGTTTGGTGGATGTGTAATGGAAACCGACGCGCTGCTCGCCTCTATCCGTGACGGAACCCTTACCCGTGACGCCGCCCAAGCCTTGTCACTTGAGCAACTCGTCGCACGCAACGCCGCCGGCAGCACCGCCCTCCACGCCGCCGCCAAATACGGACGCCTCCGCGATCTGCCACTCGGCCTCATTCAGGCCGAAACCCTGCTCCTGCGAAACGACTCCGGCTACACCCCTCTCCATCAGGCAGCCTACAGCGGACATCTCCGCCAGCTCCCCGCGCACCTACTCTCGCGAGAACACCTGCTCGCCCGCAGCAACTCCGGCTACACCGTCCTCCACACCGCCGCCTCCTCCGGTCACCTCGACCAGTTGCCCGATGGCTTGCTCGACGAAGCCCTGCTCCTCCTCCGCACCGATCTCGGCAACACCCTCGTCCATGAAGCCGCCGAAAACGGCGCCCTCGACCGCCTGCCCGCCGCCTTGCTCACCGAGCAACTGCTCCTCTCGCGCAATCTCAGCGGCGAAACCGTCCTCCACGTTGCCGCGCTCAACGGCCACCTCGACCAGGTTCCGCCTGCCCTGCTCACCGCCAAAACCCTTCTTCTCAAAACCAAGGCCGGCGACACCGTCCTCCACGCCGCCGCCATCGCGGGACATCTCGACCAGATTCCCACCAGCCTCCTCGTGCGCGAGCATCTCATCATTCCCAGCAAGAACGGCTATACCGTGATCCATGCCGCCGCCGAGACCGGCCAGCTCGCCAAAATCCCCGCCGCCGAACTCACCTCCGACCTGTTGCTCACGCGCAACGACCACGGCGACACCCCGCTCCACGCCGCCGCCTGCGAGGGCCACCTCGGTCAGATTCCCCTCTGCCTCCTCTCTTTCGAATTGCTCAACGCGCGCAACTACGACGGCGGCACCCCGCTCATGGCCGCCATCGGTTCCGGGCACGAAGAGCAAATCCCCTCGCAATTCCGCCCCAAGCCCCCCGGCCCGCTCCAGCGCATCCTGACCAAGCTCGGCCTCGCCCGCCCGAAGTTCTGAAGCCGGGCCGGGCGGGCGTCCGCGCCGATCTTCTCCAACCTTCCCGCCGGAACGCCCGCTTCACGTTTCGCGACACCCAGCCCCCTGCGGACACCCTTGCGCAACCTTCGCCAACGCCCGCGCAGTGATTCTTCTTCCCACCGGCGCGCCGTTTGCTTCACTGACGATTCCTTTTCCTCATGAGCAATACCACGATCACCGCCATCACCGCCCGCGAGATTATCGACTCGCGCGGCAATCCCACCGTCGAAGTTGACGTCAAACTCGCCTCCGGCGCCTACGGCCGCGCCGCTGTTCCCTCCGGTGCCTCCACCGGCGAGCACGAAGCCCACGAACTTCGCGACAGCGATGTCACCGCCAAGTCGCTCCCCAAGGGCGTCAACGGCAAGACCCGCTACCTCGGCAAAGGCGTCCTCGCCGCCGTTGGCAACGTGAAGAACATCATCGCTCCTTCCCTCATCGGCTTCGACGCCGTTGACCAGGTCGGCATCGACCACGCCATGATCAAGCTCGATGGCACCAAGACCAAGTCGAAGCTCGGCGCCAACGCCATCCTCGGCGTCTCCCTCGCCACCGCGCACGCCGCCGCCAACGCCCTCGACCAGCCCCTCTACAAATACCTCGGCGGCCCGAACGCCAAAGTCCTCCCCGTGCCCCTCATGAACATCATGAACGGCGGCGCGCACTCGGACGCCCCCATCGACTTCCAGGAGTTCATGATCGTCCCCAAGAACTTCAACACCTTCAGCGAAGCCCTCCGCGCCGGCGCCGAGGTATTCCACGCCCTCAAGAAGGTTCTCAAGGCCAAGGGCCTCGCCACCGCCGTCGGCGACGAAGGCGGTTTCGCCCCCAAGCTCGCCTCCACCACCGACGCCCTCGACGCCATCTCCGAGGCCATCAAGGCCGCCGGCTACAAGCTCGGCAAAGACATCTTCTTCGCCCTCGATGTCGCCGCCTCCGAATTCTACGACAAGAAGACCGGCAAATACGTCTTCAAAAAATCCGACGGGCGCCAGTTCACCGGCGACGAATTCGTCTCCTACTACAAGGAGCTCTGTGCCAAATACCCCATCGTCTCCATCGAAGACGGCTGCGATGAAAACGACTGGGCGACCTGGAAAAAACTCACCGACACCTTGGGCGATACCACCCAGCTCGTCGGCGACGATCTCTTCGTCACCAACGTGGACTTCCTCCGCAAAGGCATCGAGACCGGCACCGCCAACTCGATCCTCGTCAAGGTCAACCAGATCGGCTCCCTCACCGAGACCCTTGATACCATCCAGCTCGCGCAGAAGAACCGCTACTCCGCCATCATCTCGCACCGCTCGGGCGAGACCGAAGACGTGACCATCGCCGACATCGCCGTCGCGACCAACGCCGGCCAGATCAAGACCGGTTCCGCCAGCCGCACTGACCGCATCGCCAAATACAACCAGCTCCTCCGCATCGAAGAAGAGCTCGGCTCCACCGCGATCTACGGCGGTCGCCTCTAAGCGACTCCTCGGACACGTTTAGAAGCGCCAAGGGCGGATCTCAAAAGATCCGCCCTTTTTCGTGCGCACGCATGATGAAAGCTTATGAATCATCCAAGGCGATTCATCTCCAAATCTTCTATTATTCCGGGAGCAAATCGTCGCAGCCACAATCGAGTCCCCACCGAACGCGCATGGGCGTGGTCACAAGGATCGTTCGTTACGGTGGCCACGGAAAAGTAGGTTTAG
>JAHFTG010000273.1 GCA_023269455.1 Opitutaceae bacterium
TTTCGAGGTCGTCGAAGTGGTCGCGGAGTTGGTTGAAGGAGAAGCGTTTTCCGTCGGCACCGTCGGCGGACTGGAGGTGCATGAGGGCCTGCACTTCGGTGTTGGAAATTTTGAAGATTAGCAGGGCGTCGGCTTGGTCCGGAGAAAAGACGAGGCGGGTGAACCATTCGATGGGCGTGAGTTTGCCATCGGGGGTGTGGACGGTTTGGGACTCCTGCATCTGGAGCAGGCTGGTGCGGGCGACGGTATCGAGGGGCTTGATGCGGCCGTTGAGGAGGACGGGGAGTTCACCGAAGGCGGCGAGGTCGAATTTTCCGCCGGGGTGCTGGGGGCGAATCGAAGAGGCCAGATAGCCCACGCCTAGGATGAGGATGATGAGAGGGATGATGCGTTTCATGGGATGCGGCGTGGTCGCTTGGGAACCGGTCAGGCTTTGGCGGCGGCGAGCTTGGCCTGGCGTTGCCGGTTGAATCCGTAGAGGCTGATGCCGAACTGGATGACGAGTCCGAGAGTGAGCATGAGGCAGGAGATGTAGGGGATCATCCAGCCGGGGTTATGCACGACTTGGAGGATCGTGGTCTTGTCGTTGTTATCAAAGCCTTGCTGATAGAAGGTCAGGCCGTCGTAGCGCAGCGGGTTGTTCATGTAGATGAGCACTTCGCGGTCTTCGCCGGTCTGCGGATTGAGCAGGCCGAGACGGCTTGAAAAATTCTTGGGGATGTCGGTGCCGGCGTAAACGTCGTGCGTGAATTTCCGCAGCTTGAGCGAGAAGGGGTGGTAAACGCGTTTGAAACGGAGCGAGAGCGCGTAGGTGTGGCCAGCGTAGTCGAAGCGTTGCGACTCGACGAGCCACGGGGAGAGGAGCCATTTGCCGAGGGTGCCTTCGGGGCCGGTGAGCTCGATGAGGACACTGGGAAGGTTGCGTTCGTTGTCGTTGTAGGAGACGGGCGTGGGCGTCACGGCGAGACGGGCGCCGATGTCGCGGTCGGCTCCCGATGCAGGCGCGTTGGGCGCTTGGTCCTTCATCTGGATGAGGGTGTTGGCGTAGTAGGCGAGGGGCTTGACCGTGAAGGGGAGTTCTGGGCGTTGGATGACGTCGTCGGTCTTCAGGTAGTCGGGCGGGATGGCGACGACCCGGTCAACGTCGGGGCCGGTGACGTCGGTGATGGCGAGTTCGACGAAGCGGGGGCTTTCGGAGTAGTTCTTGGTTTCGCCTTCATCGAGGCGCATCTGGAATTCCTGCTGGTAGAGCGAGGTGACGAGTTCGCCGATGAGCAGCAGGATCAGGCCAGCGTGAGTGATGGTGATGCCGGTTTTCCTCCAGGAGAGTTTGAATCGGTAAACGTGCGAGACGACGAGGTTGACGAGGAGGAAGCCGCCGATGAGGAAGCCGCCGGGGAAGATGGGAACCTTCCAGCCGTTGATGTCCTGCCAGACGAAGAAGCTGCGGAACCACTTGGCTTGAACACCCCAGACGCCGAGGTTGACCTGGTTTAGCGTGGCGCAAAACACGAGCGTGATGGAGAGCAACAGCAGCACCACCGTGAGTTTCAGCGAGGTGAAAAACTTCACCAGGGATTGGGTTGGACCGGGCATGGGATCAGCGGGCGGTTACGGATTTTAGGAACGCGATGAACTCCGGCTTGGCGCTGGCCACGACGGCATCGGGGCCCATGAGTTTGAAGAAATAGCTTTGATCGCCGAACGCGAGGATGGCGCCCACGAGCCGGGTGGGGCCGGCTTTGCTCTGGCCGGTAAAATCGACCAGGGTGAAGGTGAGTGGCCCGGAGGCGAGTGACTGGGTTTCCGCCGGGAGCTGCGCCTCGGTGAGGGGCGGCAACTGAACCTGGCCGCGCCAGCGGTTGATGTTGGCGAGATCGCCGCCGGCCTGGCCGGGGAAGGCGATGAGGGAGAAGTCGGCCTGGCCGCCGACGGTGTAACTGGCCTTGCGCATGGCGCCGAGGGGCTTGGTCTCCCACGACGCGGGGGCGGTCCAGGCGAGTTCGCCCGGGGCGGGGGCGTTCGTTGCGGCGGGGGCTTCGCCGGAAGTCGTGCCGGTCGAAGCGGCGGCAGTGTTGAAGTGAACGGATTTCAGGAACGCGTCGAAGGCGGCGCGTTGGCTGTCCACCAGGGATGCTTCGCCGATCATTTTAAAAAACCAGGTGCGGCTGTCTTGTTTGAGCCATGCGCCGATCAGTCGGGTGGAGGTGGCGTGCGTGGCAGTGGAGCCGGCTTCGCTACCGGTGAGGTCAACGCGTTTGAACGTGCCTGCGGGCAGGTCGGCCTCGGTCATCACGGCGGCGAGATCGGCTTCGCCAATCGGCGAAAGTTGAACCTGGCCGCGCCAGCGGTTGATATTGGCGAGATCGCCGCCGACATCGCCGGGGAACACCGTGACGGCGATGACCGCTTCGTGACCGGCCTGGTCTTTAACGGCAAAGCTGCCCTTGCGCATGCCGGTCTGGTCGGGTTGGTCGGTCCAGCCGGTGGGCAGTGTCCACAGGATCTCCGGGGCTCCGTCGGCGGCGGGCACGGCTTGCGAGGCCATGTCGGCGGGCTTGGCGACCGTCTCGACCTCGTGGGGAATCGTATAGGATGTGATGGGGGCCTTGCGGCAACCGGTGATCATCAGAAGGCCGACAAGCACCGTCAAACAGAGACGCAGGGAGGAGGCGGAGGATGACATGAAAACACCAAGGTTCATGGCGATGGGCAGGAGTTCAACCTATTCCAACCACCGTGGGGCGGATAGTGACAGGTGTTTTTCCTGAAATGTTGCGACTATGCGCCGGTCCCAGGTTCCGAAGAGTGGACAATTACGGTGAGTCGGCAGATTTGGCCGGGGCCACGGGCTCGACGTGGGTCGACGCGGTGGGGAGCTTGTCAGTGGCAAAGACGCCTTGGTGATAGTTGTGGCAGAGTTGGCAGGAGTCGCCGGCGATCTTGTTTTGATGGCAGGCGGCACAGGTATCTTTGGAGAGCGCGCGGAAGTTGCTGTGATAAATTCCGGCAGGAGTGCCGTCGGCATAGGAGGCCGCGTAGTCTGCCTGTGGGGCGATGACGTGGCAGGTCTGGCAGCCGCGCTGGTCGAGCAGGCTGAAGTGGGCCGAGTGGTTGAACTTGGTCGCTTCGTGGTTGTGCGGATCGAAGCGGGCGGGGTGCCATTGCATCTCGTGGCGGCCTTCGGGGAGCGTATCGGAGCTGTGGCACTTGGCGCAAAGACCGGGGCCCTTGGGATCAGCAATCGTCTTGAAGACGATTGCGCTGGCAGAGCCGGTGCTGCTGCCGGCGGCATCGATCCACGCTTTGATGAATGGATCCGCATGACCGCCGGGGCGGTAGTAGAGCGTGTAGGTGTCGTCCGAACGATACCAGCCGCCGGAGGCTACCCAGGTTTCAGCATCGGCTACGGTTACAACGGGTGCGGCGGGCGGAGATTTTTTTTCGGGAGCAGGGGCGGAGTCCGCGCCCAGATCACCGAGGATGTCGTCTTGAGGGGCGCTCTTTTTTGCCGGGGCGGCGGCAGGTGTTGTGGCGAGGATGTCGTCGCCAAGAATATCG
>JAHFTG010000274.1 GCA_023269455.1 Opitutaceae bacterium
TCGTCGATCACGTCCGCAGCCTCGTCACCCCCGGCGCGATCCACTCCGTCGCCGTGAAAAGCGAAGGCCGCTACGGCTTCGACACCAACGTCTGGGCCGGCATGCCCGTGCGCACCACGACCCCCGGCAGCTATGAAGTCATCGAAGGCTACGCGATGGACGACTTCGCCAAGGCAAAAATCACCGCCACCAACAAGGAACTCGTCGAAGAGCGCGCCGCCGTCCTCGACATGATCACCGCCTAAATCTGAAAATTTCCGTCTGGTTGGTTCTGGACGGGCGGCGCCTCACCCCGGGCGCCGCTTTTTTGCGCCCTCACAACAACCCCGACAACACCCGATCCTTCGCCAACTGAAACTCCGCCCGCACCGCCGCAAACGCCTCCACCAGCTCCCTCGGCGAACCACTCCGCCCGAAATCCATTTCCAGCGACGCACCGTCACATTTCACCTCCGCCGCCACGCCCTCGACCGACAGCACGCAATGCCGGTAATCCGACGGATACGTCACCCGCAGCGTCGCGCCCTCATCGAGCCCCTCGACCGCATCGATCACCGCCTCCACCCGCACCGCCTTTTTCAGCGCGAAAGCGATCACCGAAAACTGCCCCCCGAACAACGCGTCAAACTCCGCCGTCTGCACCACATCGCCATTGCGCAACCCGTGCAACGTCCGCGTCACCCCGTAGCTCCCCGGATCGCCCTCCGCCAACGCATAGGCGATCTCCAGCGTAAAATCCTTCGCCGTCAGCGTCGCCACCGGACTCGTCACATCGAGCGAGATCGCCGTGCGCTTGTAGCCCATTCCCGTCCGCGCCCGCTGAAAAAACGCTTCCGCTTCCGTCGTAAGTTCGCCCGTGCAAAGCTGCGCCAGAAACCGCGACGTCGCCGCGTTCACCGCATCAGGCACGGTGTGATGCGATTTTTTGAAACCCGCGAGCGCCTTCACCGCTCCGCTGCCGCGCCCCACGAGACTGACCTGAGAAATAAACGTGCGCGGATCATCCGCCGATTTCGCCATGTTGAATCCAAGTCAACAGACTCAACCCCAATGGGGAACTCAGGAAATCAGGAAAATACAATCGATTCGCCAACCCGGTCTCGGCGTTGCGGCTGCCTTACGTTCCTGATTTCCTGAGTTCCCTATAAAGTCATGCCTTCCCCATCCGTCATCCCCGTCGTCTGCGCCCTCATCGAACGCGCCGGTCTCATCCTCATGGCGCAGCGCCCGCCGCACAAACACCTCGGCCTCAAATGGGAATTCCCCGGTGGAAAAATCGAACCCGGTGAGTCCGCCGAAACCGCCCTCCACCGCGAACTCCGCGAAGAACTCGGTTGCACCGTCGAAATCCTGCACGCCCTCCCGCGCACCACCCACGCCTACGAAAAAATCACCATCGAGATGATCCCCTTCGTCGCCCGCCTCGCCGAAAATTCAACCGAGCCCCACCCCCACGAACACGTCGCCCTCCGCTGGATCAAACCCGCAGAACTCTCTACCCTGGACCTCCCCGCCGCCGACGCCCCTATCATCACAGCCTACCTCGCACTGAGATCGTAAAATGAAAAAGCCCGCGAACGTCATCATGACATTCGCGGGCTTTGTGTTTTCAGATTGGTGGAGGTGCCGGGATTTGAACCCGGGTCCCCATGGCCTTCGCACACCGCGTCTACCCTTATGTGCTGGTATTTATCTCGCCGACGTAACGCGACCAACCGCGCTTAGACGCCAGCCAATCCCCGGGTTGAAGATACGACGCACAGCCCGCGGATGGCTCTATGCGTTATTCCTGCTGTCGTCGTCCACGTTAGTTAGCAGGAGTCACCAGGCGGACGTCACTGCATTAAGCAGCGAGGGGCATTTCTTCAGTGTTGCCGTTTGTTTGTTTTGAAAGGGGTTTAACGAGAGACTTTCACTCTCGAAGGGCAGCGGCGCACTCCAACCAAGGGTCGAATCCAGAACACCCCCAAAGTGGGTTCACGAGACGACTGGTGTGCAACCAGTCAAAGAACAGGAAGGTCAACCTACCCGCCTTCACGCATTGCGCAAGCATCCCGTTTTCCCCTTGCCCGTCGCTCGCGGCGCGTTGCACTCAACCCTTCTTTTCATGGCTGAACCCACCGCCCTCCCCAACGCCGACCACGTCCTCCTCATCGCGAAGGAACTCGGCTCCACCGTAAAAATCCACCAGGTCGCCGCGACCGCCCAGCTCCTCAAAGAAGGAGCCACCGTCCCCTTCATCGCCCGCTACCGCAAGGAGGTCACCGGCGAACTCGACGAGGTCCAGATCACGACCATTCGCGACCGCCTCGAACAACTCGCCCAGCTCGACGAACGCCGCGCCTCCATCCTCGCCTCGCTGAAAGAGCGCAACCTCCTCACCGACGCCCTCGCCACCCAGATCGCCAACGCCGAGACCCTCACCCGCCTCGAAGACATCTACCTCCCCTTCCGCCCGAAAAAGCGCACCCGCGCCACCATCGCCCGCGAAAAAGGCCTCGATCCTCTCGCCGAACTTCTCTGGCTCCAAGACCCCGCCACCGACGTCCCCGCCGCCGCCCAAGCCTACGTCGGACGCGAGTTCACCGCCGACGACGGCAAAAACATCGTCTCCAAAATTCTCACCCCCGACGAAGCCCTCGCCGGTGCCCGCGACATCATCGCCGAACGCATCAACGACGACGCCACCGCCCGCGAAAAACTCCGCGGCCTCTACAAATCCTCCGCCGTCATTTCGTCGAAGGTCATCCCCGGCAAAGAAGCCGAAGCCGCCAAGTTCAAAGACTACTTCGAGTGGTCCGAGCCGCTCTCCAAGTGTCCCTCGCACCGCCTCCTCGCCATGCGCCGCGGCGAAAAAGAACTCTTCCTGATGATGCGCATCACCGTGGACGAAACCCTCGCCCTCGCCGAACTCGAACGCCTCATCGTCAAAGGCACGCACCCTTCCGCCGCTCAAGTCCGCCTCGCCGCGCAGGATAGCCTCAAGCGCCTCCTCGCCCCCGCGATGGAAACCGAGTTCCGCCTCGATTCCAAAAAGCAGGCCGACGTCGCCGCCATCAAAGTTTTTACCGACAACGTCCGCGAACTCCTCCTCGCCGCCCCCCTCGGCCAGAAAGCCGTCATGGCCATCGACCCCGGTTTCCGCACCGGTTGCAAAACCGTCCTCCTCGATCGCCAGGGCAAACTCCTTCACAACGACGTCATCTACCCCGACCGCCACGAAGCCGAGGCCGCCGAAAAAATCAAAGGTTTCATCGACTTCTTTAAGATCGAGGCCATCGCCATCGGCAACGGCACTGGCGGACGTGAAACGGAAACCTTCGTCCGCGCCCTCAAGCTCCCCGCATCTATCCAGATCGTGATGGTCAACGAATCCGGCGCCTCCATCTACTCCGCCAGCGACGTCGCCCGCGAAGAATTCCCCGACCAGGATCTCACCGTGCGCGGCGCCGTCTCCATCGGCCGCCGCCTCATGGACCCGCTCGCCGAACTCGTGAAGCTCGACCCCAAATCCATCGGTGTCGGCCAATACCAGCACGACGTCGAGCAAAATGCCCC
>JAHFTG010000055.1:0-10085 GCA_023269455.1 Opitutaceae bacterium
ACAAGCACGAGCTCATCGATCTTGGCGGAGGTGAGATCGGCGTCCTTCAAGCAGTTTTGGAACGGCTTGATCGTGCGCTCGAAAAGGCTGTCGCAGACCTGCTCCATCTTGGCGCGGGTAAGCGTGACGTTGAGATGCTTCGGGCCGGAAGCGTCGGCGGTGATGAACGGGAGATTGATATCGACGGACTGCGTCGAGGAGAGGGCGATCTTGGCTTTCTCGGCTTCTTCCTTGAGGCGCTGGAGGGCCATCGGGTCTTTGCGGAGATCGATGCCTTGCTCGGCCTTGAAGCTGTCCACGAGCCAGTTGATGAGGGTCTCGTCCCAGTTGTCGCCGCCGAGGTGGGTGTCGCCGTTGGTGGCTTTGACTTCAAACACGCCGTCGCCGATTTCGAGGACGGACACGTCGAAGGTGCCGCCACCCAAGTCGAACACGGCGATCTTCTCGTCCTTCTTTTTGTCGAGACCGTAGGCGAGCGAGGCGGCCGTAGGTTCATTGATGATACGCATCACTTCGAGGCCGGCGATCTTGCCGGCGTCCTTCGTGGCCTGGCGCTGTGCGTCGTTAAAATAAGCTGGGACCGTGATGACCGCCTGTGTGACCTTTTCACCGAGATAGGCTTCGGCGTCGGCCTTCAATTTGCCGAGGACGAACGCGGCGATCTGCTGCGGAGCGAATTGCTCGGTCTTGTCGCCGACCTGCGCCTCGATCATCGCGTCGCCGTTTTTGCCGGCCACGACTTTGTAGGGGAGATTCTTGGCCTCTTCGCTCACCTCGGTGAATTTACGACCGATCAGGCGCTTGGCGGAGAAAATGGTGTTGCGAGGATTCGTGACGGCCTGGCGTTTGGCTGCCTGGCCGACGATACGCTCGCCAGTTTTAGTGAAGGCGACGACGGAGGGCGTCGTGCGGGCACCTTCGGCGTTGGGGATGACCACCGGCTCGCCGGCTTCCATCACGGACATACAGGAGTTGGTGGTTCCAAGATCGATACCAATAATGCGGCTCATAGTAACAATCTTCTAAGCAATGCATATGCGCGGCCGCCGGATAATTTTATTATTCATTATCTTATAATATCTTAAAATAAATCCACCTCATTTATCCATCTCTCTCGACCACGAAATCCGCGCCAACCTGTCCCACTTAAGTATAACCTCGTCGGCGTCCGCACCCTTTTTTGTCCCACTTGTCGCAGCGAATGAGTTGAAATCTTTCTACCCCACCCCACCTTTCTTCCCATGGAGATGGAAATTGTGGTGCCCGACGAAGTGCCCGTGATGACCCTGCCGAATCTGGCATTTTTCCCGCAGGCGTTGCTCCCCCTCCATATCTTCGAGCCCCGCTATCAGGAAATGCTGCGCGACGTGCTCGCCACCAACCGTCTCTTCGCCGTCGCCGGCCTCGACTCACGCGACAGCACCGGCCAATTCGAGCCGCTTTATCACGTCGCCACCATCGGCATCGTGCGCGCCTGCCAAGGCAACGAAGACGGCACGTCCAACCTCCTCATCCAAGGTCTGGCCCGCGTGCAGGTCAAAAGCATCGTCAGCGAGCAACCCTATCGCAGCATCCACATCCAAGCTCTCACCAGCCAGCCCGGCGCCGAGACCGACGAAAACGTCCGCCTGCGCACCAGCCTCGCCCGCCTCATCAGCACCAAGCAACGCCTTGGCGGCACCGTCTCCTGCGAATTCACCCGCTTTCTCAAGACCGTCGAAGACCCGGAGATTTTTGCCGACCTCGCCGCCTTCAGCGTCTGCGAAGACCCGCGCCTCAAACAAAAACTGTTGGAGACGCTCGACGTCCACAAACGCCTCGAACTCCTCAACCGCCACCTCCGCGCCGAAGTCGAGTCGCTCAAACTCCGCAAAAAACTCCAAGGCGACCTGCCCGACGACCGCATCGCGAACAATTAGGCGGTATCCTTAATACCGAACCGCGATCATGACGGAAACGCCGCCGAGAACCAGCGCGTCTTTCCGGATTGAAAAAAGGAGGCCGTTTCACCTCTCATACGACTGGAGCCGATGGTCGGGATTGAACCGACGACCCACGCTTTACGAAAGCGTTGCTCTACCACTGAGCTACATCGGCATTGATCGGAAGAGCGGAAGAAACTCGCCGAGGGGATAACCGCAAGCTTCATTTTCCCTCCTCGTTTCCATCGTGCCGCTCTCCACTGATCTCTTCGACTACACCCTGCCGCCGCACCTCGTCGCGCAAACCCCTGCCACGCGCCGCGATGCCTCCCGCCTCATGGTGGTGGACCGTGCCACCCGCACCGCCGCCCATCACGTCTTCGCCGACCTCCCACAATTTTTAAAATCGGGCGACACCCTCTTCCGCAACAACGCCGCCGTCCTTCCCGCGCGCCTCCATGCCCAACGTCCTACCGGCGGCACCATCGAGTGCCTTTTGCTCCGCCCTGACCCGACTCACGGCGACAACGTCTGGTGGTGCCTCGTGCGCCCCGGCAAGAAACTCCCCGTCGGCGCCACCTTCGCCCAAGGTATCGATTTTTCGGGCACAGTTCTTGCCAAAGACGCCGAGGGCGCCGCGCTCATCCGCTTCACGACTCCGCACGACGACTCCATCACCGCCGTCGCCAACCGCCTCGGCGACGTCCCGCTGCCCCCCTACATCGAACGCCACGGCGATCCCGCCGACCGTCCGCGCGACCTTGAACGCTACCAGACCGTCTATGCCGACCGCGCCCGCCAAGTCGCCGTCGCCGCGCCCACCGCCGGACTGCACTTCACGCCCGAGCTGCTGGCCACATTGAACGCGCAAGGCGTCGCATCGGCCGAAATCACGCTTCACGTCGGTCTAGGCACGTTCAAACCGATCATGAGCACCACGGTCGAGGAACACGCCATCCACCGCGAGATCTACGAGCTGCCCGTCCCGACTCAGCGCGCGCTTTTTACGGCAACGCGCAACACCACCGGCCGCCGCATCGCGGTAGGCACGACCAGCGTGCGCTCCATCGAGGATTTCCTCTCGCAGCACGACACACCGCTCGACCGCACCCATCTCGCCGAGGCGGGAATTTTCATTTATCCGCCGCGCCCGTTTCGCGGCGTCGATGCGCTCATCACCAATTTCCACCAGCCCCGCTCCACCCTGCTCTGCCTCGTATCGGCATTTCTCACGCCCGGCTCCACCGACGGCATCGCCTGGCTGCGCGAGCTCTACGCCGACGCCATCGCTCGCGAATACCGCTTTTTCAGCTACGGCGATGCCATGTTGATTCTGTAGGGATCACATTATGTAACTATTTTGGTTGCATTTAAAATTTCCTGATGTTTTCTCGGCTCAGTTGCACGCAATCCGTGTCCGCAACACTTCCTCAATCTTCAATCACCCATGAAAACATCCATTAAGTTCCTCGCCCTCGCCGTCCTCGCCCTCGGTTCCGCCGGCCTTTCCCGCGCCGCCGTTGAGACCTACACCATCGATCCGGTCCACTCCTCCGTCGGGTTCTCGATCCGCCATTTCGTGAGCAAGGTGAACGGCACCTTCACCAAATTCTCCGGCACGATCACCGTGGACCGTGACAATCTCGAAAAGAGCTCGGTGGAAGCCAGCATCGCCGTGCCCAGCGTCAATACCGCCAACGAAAAACGCGACGGCCACCTCCAATCCCCCGATTTTTTCGATGCCGCCAAGTATGACGCCATCACCTTCAAGAGCACGGCCTGGAAAAAGACCGGCGACGACACCTTCGACGTGACAGGCGATCTCACCATCCACGGCGTGACCAAGTCGGTCGTCCTGAAGACCCACCTCCTCGGCTTCGGCCCCGGCATGGGCGGCGCGCAGCTCTCCGGCTGGGAAGTCACCACGACCCTCGACAAATCCGCTTTCGGCGTGAACGGCCCCTCCATGCTCGGCAAGGCGCTGGGCGATGAAGTCGCCGTTACGATCAACGTCGAGGCCGACTACAAGAAGTAAGCCGCGCCCTCCGAAGCGCTCATTCTCCAAGCCGTCCGCCGAAAAGCGGGCGGCTTTTTCGTGCCCACGCTCGGCCTCCGCCGCGACCGCCTCGGAAAAACTTCTCCCTTTCAGTCTGTTTCCCCGTATACCTCACCGCCATGACCGACGCCGAAATCCAGACGCTCATCGAGGACGCGACCTTCGACTACACGATGGGCGACAATGACGCCGCCCTCGCCAAGCTCGCCCGCGCCACCGAGATCGCGCCGACCGCGTTCGAGGCGTGGCATGCACTGGCCGAGATCAACTTCAGCCTGCGCCGGTTTGATGCCGCCCTGAACGCCGCCGAACACGGCCTCGCTCTGCGCCCCGACGACCTGTTCATCAACACCACGCTCTCCCGCATTTGGATGGAAAAAGGCGACAAGACCACCGCCGAAAAATACGGCGCACAGGCAAAGATTCTCAGTTGGAAAGACCAGCTCAAGAACCCCGAGGAGCACAAGGGCGGCGTGCAGTGATTGAGTCATGCGCCCGAGCCGCACAACCTCGGGCCCGGCCGGAGCGCCTACAGTTCGCTCAAAATCCGCGCCCGCTGTTCAGCGTGCTCTGCCTCGCTGATGAGACCGGACGCCCGCAGTTTGTCCACGCGTGCCAGCCGGGCCGCCGGATCAGCCGCTCCTGAGCCGTCGCGTGCCGGCGAACTCAAGTCGGACGCGATATCGCGAATCGTCGGACGAAGACCTTCGGCCACCTCAACCACCGAGTCTCGCACAACCGGCACGGTTTCCTCGGCCACATAACGGCTGACCGCACCGAGATAACCCAACCGCAGCAGGTTACCACCCAGCGCCACCAGCGGCATTCCCACGAAAAAACACCAGAACAGAGTCGGCGGATGAAATGTCCCGAACGCCGAAAAGAAATCGATGCCGCCCACAAGTATAAACACGCCGCCCGTCACCGTCAGCACCACTCCGGCTCTGCGCATGAGTGATCGGTTGGCATTGTGGCCGCCGCCACCGGCTCGCAGGCCGCGAGAATCGTCTGAGTGATGTTCGTTTCTCATAAGGTCGCTCAGTGGGTTAATCCGATTGGGTGTGCTGCCGGTTCGAGTCGTTGCGGGCCCGCTCCAGGCGGGCAAGGTGTTCGGCGGACGCGGACACCTGCGCCTGAGGAATGCCCGGCAGCGCAAGCGACGCGATGCCAAACCCCATCCCCGACAGCCCGTCCGTCCAGAGCAGAGCACCGGTAAACAAATCGAGGCAGAACACCTCCCCCTTCGTATAGGCGAAAACCTTGCGTGTATCTGAGATCAACGAGACAAAATCCGTGCTAGTCCAACCCGACTTCAACGGCGTCTGCCACAGCCGTGTTCCGGTTTCCCGATGAAACGCGATCACGGTGCACTTGGTCGCGAGCAGGAAGATGTCGTCGGCGTTCATGGCGCGAGCAAAGCGAGCTTATGTAAAACTCAAGTCTTCTCCCCGGACGAAGAGGCAGCGGGCGGTTTCGGTGCATCCGGCGGCGTGGTGCCAAGGAACGCGGGCAGGTTGAGCCCCACGCTCTTCGCGAGTTCGTTGATGGGAAGAACGCCCTTGTAGAGATCTTGCACGAACTGGCCTGGACCGGCGGATGCGCCGCCACCGTTGCCGCCGCCCATGACGATGACTTTCTCGAAGGACAGGCCCTTGATCGCGCCGGCCTGGATCTCGGCGATGCGCACGATGTTTTCGGCGATGAGGAGCTGGGTGGCACCTGCGGTGTCGTCGGCCACGCGGAGAAGTTTTTCAAAGCCTTGGGCCTTGGCGTCCAGGAGGGCGCGGGTGCCTTCGGCCTCGGCGGTAAGTTTGGCCTGAATACCGGACGCTTCGGCGGAGAGACGGGCGCGGATGCCAGAGGCTTCACCTTCGGCGACGCGGCGGATACCTTCGGCTTCGGCGTCCTTCTGCGTGAGGTAGGCGGCGGATTGGCCTTTTTGAAGAATCTCGGCTTGGGCGGCCTTGGCTTCGGCGTCGATGCGCACGCGTTGCTTGTCGATCTCGGCCTTCACAATCTGGTCGGCCTGCTGGGCGGCTTTGTCGCGGTCGGCGCGGGCGAGTTCGGCTTCCTGCTGGGCTTTGTAGCCTTCCTGGAGGACGCGGGCTTCGGAGACTTTTTGCGCGGCTTCGGTGCGGCGCTTGGCCTCGGCCTGATCGGAGGCGAGGTCGGCGTCGGACTTGGCGATGATCGCCTGGGCGGTGTTTTGACCGCGCTTGGCTTCGGCTTGGGCATTGGCGACGCGGACGACCTGCTCGCGCTCGGCCTCGGCTTTGCCGATGGAACCGCGCTGATTTTCCTGGGCGACTTTGATGTGGGCGTCGTTGATGGCGCGGGCGGCGGATTCCTTGCCGAGCGCGTCGATGTAGCCGGACTGGTCTTTGATGTCGCGGATGTTGCCGTTGATCATGCGGAGGCCGACTTTGTGGAGCTCGACCTCGACGCCCTTGGTGATGGCGGCGATGAGTTTTTCACGGTCGTTGTTGATCTCCTCGATGGTCATGGAGGCGAAGACGACGCGCATCTGGCCCATGATGATCTCGGCGGCGAGTTGCTGGACTTCGTCGAGCGAGCGGCCGAGGAGGCGGGTGGCGGCGTTTTGCATGACCTCGGCGTCGGTCGAGATGCCGATCGTAAACGATGCGGGCGCGTCTATGCGGATATTTTGACTGGAGAGGGCGCCCTTGAGCTCGATGTCGAGCGTGATGGGCGTGAGGTCGAGGTATTGGTAGCTCTGGAAAAACGGCACCACGAAGGTCGCGCCGCCGTGGTAGCACTTGGAGGAAAGACCGCTGGCGACCTTGCCGTAAACCACGAGGATTTTATCCGGCGGGCACATGCGGTAACGGGAGATAAGCGTAGCCGAGACGATCAGCAGAAACAGAACGACCAGCGAGATGAGGATGATTTCGATCATGGGAGGGTTTTGGAAGTTAAGCGGGAAAAGAAACGGAAGTGGGAGTGTGTGTGGTGAGGGAAAACGGCGCAGGCGAAACGCCTCAGAGCGGCTCGACGAGGACGGTGTGGCTGTCGATGACTTGGGTGACTTTGACGCGCTCACCGCTCGCGATAAGGCGGTCGGTGGCGTTGAGCGCGGCGAGGGTTTCCTGGCGTCCCCGGAAGCTCACGACAACCTGACCACCGGCGGCTTTCGAAGGTGGCAGCGCGATGTAAACAGTGCCGGGGGCATTAAGTGTGTCTTGGATGCGCATGGTGCCGTCGCTGCGCATGCCGTAGATGGCGCGAAACATCGCCACGATGATCGCCATCAGCACGCCACCACTGAGAAGAGCAACGGCCAGCGAGGCCGCCATGCCAAGTCCGGCATCAAGCGCCAGACCGCCCGACCAGCCGAAACCAAGGAAAAATCCGGTGAGCGGCTTGATCGAAAAAATCCCACCACCGCCATGATCAACATCGGCGGAGCCGATGGCGTCCACGGCGTCGTGATGCTCCAGACCAATCATGGCAAGCACCGCAAGGATGATGGCGATGAGCCCGGCCAGAAGGCCGATCCCATAGAACATCTGCCGGGCGAAATTCAGTTGATCCCACCACTCCGACACTTGGGTTAAGACAGCAAAGGTCATCATTTTAAGATCCCTGTTTATAGCGCATAATTTCAATGGTGAACATTACAAAGTCGTTTGCATTTTCCAAAAATGCCGGGTCAACGCGCCCAATTGACAGCTGATGAGGAAGCTCCCTAGCCTTTTCGCCTTACCCATGGAAAAGCCCGTCTATACGTTGGAGTTCGAGAAGCCTCTGCGCGATCTGAGCGCGCAACTGGAGCAACTGCGCCAGCAATCACTTGAGAACAACCTCGACGTCGCCGGGGAGATCGCCGCCATCGAGCGCAAAATCTCCGCCACCCAGCGCGAGATCTATTCCGGCCTCACTCCTTGGCAAAAGGTCCAGATCGCCCGCCATCCCAAACGCCCCTACGCCCTCGATTACGTTGGCCTGATCTGCGAAGGCTTCGTCGAGCTGCACGGCGACCGTCAGTTCAACGACGACCGCGCCCTCATCGGCGGCACCGCCTTCTTCAAAGGCGAAGCCGTGATGATCATCGCCCAGCAAAAAGGTCGCGACACCAAGGAAAAAATCGCCCGCAATTTCGGCATGCCCCAGCCCGAGGGCTATCGCAAGGCCCTCCGCCTCATGAAGCTCGCCGAGAAGTTCGGTATTCCGGTCATCACTTTCATCGACACTCCCGGTGCCTATCCCGGCCTCGGCTCGGAGGAGCGCCACGTCTCCGAAGCCATCGCGGTCAACCTCCGCGAGATGGCCATGCTCCGCGTCCCCTCGATCTCCGTCGTCGTGGGCGAAGGCGGCTCCGGCGGCGCGCTCGGCATCGGCGTAACCGACCGCGTGCTCATCTTCGAAAACAGCTACTACTCCGTCATCTCGCCCGAAGGCTGCGCCGCGATTCTCTGGAAAGACCCCGCCGCCGCCCCCAAGGCCGCCGAAGCTCTCAAACTCAACGCCGACCAGCTCGAAAAACTCGGCGTCGTGGACGAAGTTATCCCCGAGCCCTACGGTGGCGCGCACAACGACTACGAAAAAGCCGCCGCCACGTTGAGCTACGCGTTGCAAAAACACCTGAACGACCTCCGCGCCCTTAAAGGCGACGCCCTCCTCGACGCCCGCTACGAACGCTACCGCCGTCTCGGCATCTACGAAGAGGCCGGCGTGGTTCATAACTGAGCCGGAGTTTACCGACCAAAATCCAAAAGGCGGACCGTTCTGGTCCGCCTTTTTTTATTGATTGGTATCAGCGCCCGCCTGCGCGGCGCACCGTGATCAGCGTGACCTTGGTCGCGCGCTTCGCGACCTCATCATATTCGACCATCGCGCCCGAGATGCGCACATCGCCCTCGGCCACCTCGAAGCGGCGCGGCATCCCATCGATAAAGCGTCCCAACACCGGCACGACCTCGCGCCCGAGCACCGACGCATAAGGCCCGGTCATGCCCACATCGCACATGAAACCCGTGCCCTTTGGCAGCACGCTCGCGTCCGCTGTCGGCACATGCGTGTGCGTGCCGAGCACCGCAATCGCCCGGCCATCGAGATGCCAGCCCAGCGCGATTTTTTCGCTCGTGGCTTCGGCGTGGATTTCAACAAGCACGCCGTCCGCCTGACCCGCGAGTCTCGCCAACAGCGCATCCGCGCCGAGGAACGGACACTCCGCCTTCATCCCCATAAACGTGCGGCCCAGGAAAGTGCATACGGCCAGCTTGAAGCCCTTCACATTCACGATCACGTGATCGCGGCCGGGATTGCTCACCGGCAAGTTGGCCGGACGACAGACCGTCGGGAAATCATCGATTTCGTCCTCCCAGCCACGCTGGTCCCAGACATGGTCGCCCAACGTGATCACATCGATGCCGGTCGCCAGCAGTGACTTCGCGATGGTCCCGGTGATACCGGAACCGGCGGCGGCGTTTTCACCATTGGCGATGACGACGTCCAAGCCCAGCTCGGTGCGGAGACGCGGAAGCCGCTCCAGGAGAATTTCCCGGCCCGGTTTTCCCACGATATCACCGATGAACAAAATCTTAATCACAGCCGTCTAGGGAACACACGACCGCGTCCAAACCAACCCCTAAGTGGCAGTTTTCCACTCTTGCCTCGAAAGGGCCAAAACCGTTTCCTTTTTCCTCTTTTGCCTTAACCTGCAACTACCATGAAATCGTCCACCTCGCCCGCATCGTTCCCCCAACCTGAAATTGGCCGCGCCATGAATGGCGCCGATGTCGTCGTGGAATCCCTTGCCCGCGAAGGTGTGGACGTGATTTTCGCCTATCCGGGCGGTGCTTCGCAGGAGCTTCACCAAGCCTTCGCCCGCAGTGATAAAGTCCGCGTCATCCTCCCCCGCCATGAGCAGGGCGGATCGTTTGCCGCCGAGGGCTACGCCCGCGCCACCGGCAAGGTCGGCGTATGCATGGCCACCAGCGGCCCCGGCGCCACCAATCTCGTTTCCGCCATCGCCGACGCCTACATGGACTCAACCCCCATGGTCGCGATCACCGGCCAGGTGTTCTCAAAATACATCGGTAAGAGCGCGTTTCAAGAGACCGACTTCTTCGGCATGACGCTGCCGA
>JAHFTG010000055.1:10095-10949 GCA_023269455.1 Opitutaceae bacterium
GCATCATCAAGGAAGCCTTCTACCTCGCTCGCACCGGTCGCCCCGGCCCCGTGGTCATCGACATCCCGAAGGACGTCCAGCAGGCCAAGCTCACGCCGGTTTTCCCGGCCACCGTTTCCTTCGCCAACCCGACCCTCGGCGATCTCCCGCAGGCCACCGACGACGAGCTCAAGCGCATCCTCGATCTCATCGCGACCGCCAAGAAACCCGTGCTCTACGTCGGCGGCGGCCTCATCTCCGCCGAGGCCCACGCGGACCTGAAGACCTTTGCCGAAAAGACCAACATCCCCGTCGCCACGACGCTCATGGGCATCGGCGCGTTCCCCGAATCGCACCCGCTCTCGATGCGCTGGTTCGGCATGCACGGCGCAGCCTATGGCAACTGGGCGGTTGACCAGAGCGATCTGCTCCTCTGCTTCGGCGCGCGCTTCGACGACCGCATCACCGGCGACGTTTCCAAGTTCGCCACCGGCGCAACCATCGTCCACATCGACATCGACCCATCCGAGCACAACAAGAACAAGCGCGTCCGGTTCCCCATCGTCAGCGACATCAAATACGCGCTTACCCGCCTCAACGAACTGATCGCCGCCGCCAAGTTCTCCGCACCCGACACGAAGCCCTGGCACACGCAGATCAACGCGTGGAAAAAAGACTATCCCTTCAGCTTCGAAGAGAGCCGCCACATCATCCCTCAGGAGGCGATCAAAACCCTGTTCGAACTCACTAAAGGTGAGGCCATCATCGCCACCGGCGTGGGCCAGCACCAGATGTGGGCCGCGCAGTTCTACCAGTTTGACGAACCGCGCCGCTACGTCAGCTCGCTCGGTCTTGGCGCGATGGGCTACGGCTAT
>JAHFTG010000275.1 GCA_023269455.1 Opitutaceae bacterium
CGAGGCGCATCGCGAGGTGGTGCGGGGCGTATTCGAGCAGGTAAAAAATGAAACTCAGGGCCGCGCCCACGCGACTCCAGCGCTGCCACACGGCCGGTTCGGCGACCGCACCGCGGGTGCGCAGATCGCGTCCGGAGAAGAGCGCCACGACCAGTCCGGCCAAGCCGGTGAGCGCGATGGGAATGACGACTGAGGCCGCGCTGATCCACAGGCCGATCGCACCGAAGAGACCTGACAACGTTGCGGCGCGGAGCGCGAGGGTGCGCGAGCGGGGAAGGAAGGCGGGTTGGTTTTCGGCGGTGGCCTGCCACCAGCCTGCGCCCATGAACACTGCGCCGAGAATGAGGCCGAGGATGGAAGCGCTGATGATGCCGTGGTGATCGGGATAGGCCGGATAAAACCCTTCGTAGAAACCGCGATGACCGGCGATGGCGAGGGCCGCGACCACCGCGCCGACCGCGCCGTAACGACGGCCGGCCCACGCGGAAAATCCTGCCAGCGCGAGGAGCAGGATGGGCAGGTTGGCCCAGAAGGCGGCGCGTTCGATGGCGGTGGGCAGAGGTTCGCCGGTGGCCGAAGCGCGAAGATGGCCGAGGCCCGCGAGCCACCAAGACCAGCCGGAGTTCCAGTGGACCTCGCGGCCGTAGGGCGCGTTGTCGATGTCGGTCGCGCGGAGGCGGACGGCGGGCGTTTCGGTGAGCGTGAGGGCGTGGCGAATCCACGTCTGGCCGTCGGCGGCGAAGCCGGGCAGGACTTGCTGGAGAGGCACGGTGAGCGTCTCGCCGTGGAGGCGCGTGGCGGTGACGCGGTCGAGGTAGGTTTCGACCAGGCAGGTGTGAAAAAGCAGAAACGCCACGCCGACGAGGACGGCGGCGGCCCACGCGGCTAACCAGCGGGGGCGGGGCGTTTCACGCGAGAAAGACATCGTTTTCCTGTGACGAAGCCTCGGAGCGGAGGCCAGCCAAACCGAGCGCGGGTCAATCGACCGGCTCCGTCCCGGCGGTCAACCGGGCGGAGCATGGAACGAAAAATACGCGGCGGGCGCGGACGGTTTATTCGAGGCCGCTCACGGAGAGGTCGGCGGGGTATTCGACGGAGAACTTGAGGGGGATCTCGCGTTTTTCGCCGGGCTTCAGGTCGAGGCGCCAGAGGAGTTTTCCATCGGTGTCGCGGGCGATGCCGAGCTTCGGGGGCTGGGCGGCGGCGTCATCGGGTTTCAGCAGATCGCGCTCGGCGGGAGACAGGAGTTTGACGACGATCTTTTCGTCGCGGGAGACGGGCGTGGCGTCTTTGAAGACGACGCGCTCGGGGGTGCGTTTGTGATTGGTGAGCGTGATGAGGAACTCGTAGGTGACGCGCTTCGACTTGCTGGTGAAGCCGGTGTCTTCGGTGAAGCGGTTGACGAGTTTGCGCTTGATGGCGATGCCTTCGTCGGCTCCGAGGGCGAGTTCGAATTTCTCGGAGGGCATGACAGTCTTCAGGCGGCTGGTGGCGACGAAGGCGTCGTCGAGGAACGTGCTGACTTCGCCGGCGAGCAGCGGGTAATCGGTGGTGTTGGTCACGTAGGCGCTGAGGAAGGCGGTTTCGAGCTGCTTGGGCGTGGCTTGGTATTGGAGATTTGCGGCGAGCGTGACGGTGGCGATGCCGACTTTCTGCGCGGTGTTGTCGCTCGGCAGGGTCGCGGCGACGGGAATCTTGAAGGAGGCGCTGGTGGCGGCGGTGTCCACGGTGGCGACTGAAAGGTCGGAGTCTTTGGCGGCTTCTTGGGTGTAACCATTAACGGGCATGCCGCCGGTGACCATGACGCTGTTTGCGAAGGTCTGTTTTTTGGTAAACCCGAGGTCGCTTCTAAAACTACCGGGAGGGGCGGACATCGGCATCGGTCGGAGCACGTCAAGGATCCACGGATACAGTTCGGGCGCGCCGCCGCCGAGGTTGGGGCGGGCGGTGGAGAGGGTGAGGGCGATGTTGGTCCAGTCTTCGCCGGTGCCGTTGCGAACGACGCCGAAGTAGGTGAGATCGACGGTGCGTTGTTCGGCGTGCAGGCGGGCGTCGTAGGCGGGCGTCCAGGAGGCGCCGTCCACGGCGTAGGCGAGGGTGACGTCGAGTGCGCCGGGCTGCGCGGCGGCGACACGGACGATCACGGTCTTGGTGGCACGGGGACCGGTCTGGCGTCCGCGCAGGTCGTCGAGGCGGGACTGGGCGGCGGTGATTTTAAGGGCGAGGGCTTCGCGGTCGTTATCGAGCGACTGGCGGTCGGCCGCGAGACGGGCGGCGTTGTCGGAGGAGAAGGTGAGAAGCTTTTGCCAGTCGTCGAAAGAGGGGCGCGGCGTGGTCGAGTCCTTGGCGGGGGGCTGGGTGACGGCGGTTTCGATTTTGTTGAGGAGGGCGCGCTGCTGGTCGAGGGTAGTGGCTTTGTCCTTGAGGATGCGGTCCTGGTGTTGGAGGTCGGTGAGCTCGGCTTCGGCGGTTTGCACGCGCGGGTCGGCGGTGGTTTCGGTGTAAACGACGCGGGCGTTGACATCGAGGATGGTGGCGGCGGTGCCGTGGCCGGTGACTTGGAGGGATTGATCGGCGAGGTTGGCGGGCAGGCCAGTGAAGGTGAGTTCACTCTGGCCGGCGGGCAGGTCGAGGTGGGCGCTGCGGGTGACGACCGCGCGGTCGGCGTAAACGGTGGCGGCGGTGATGGTGGAGTTGGCCGGGAGGGGAGCGGCGAAGGCGACGCCCGTGAGAGAGCCGAGCAAAAGCAGAAGGCGGAGGGTTTTCATGAAGGGGGGAGGGGACATGGATAGACTACGATAAACTCAAAACGATCCAACTGGGGATTTATTAAATTATAGTCGTTGGCGGCCGTCCCCGCGGTGGTCCGGCCCTACTTCGGAGTTTCGGCGTGCAGGAAGGCGTGCAACTCCGCAGCCATGCGGGGGCCAAAGCCTTCGACCTCGGCGAGTTGTTCGACGCTGGCGGCACGGAGTTTTTCGAGCCCGCCAAAGTGGGTCAGCAACGCGGCACGGCGGACGATGCCGAGGCCGGGGAACTCATCGAGGACGGACTCGCGGATTTTTCGTGAGCGGAGGTCGGCGTTGTAGGTGTTGGCGAAGCGGTGGGCTTCGTCGCGTAGGCGTTGGAGGAGATTGAGCGCGGGGGAATTGAGCGGGAGATTCAGCGGGGCGCGGGCGTCGGGGAAGATGATCGTCTCGTGTTTCTTCGCGAGGCCGATCAGGGCGGGCGGCTCGACGTCGATGGCGGCAAAGGCTTTGAGCGCGGCGCCGATCTGGCCGCGCCCGCCGTCGATGACGACGAGGTCGGGCATGGGTTTGCCTTCGTCGCGGAGGCGGCGGTAGCGGCGGCCGACGACCTCTTCCATGGCGCGGAAGTCGTCGTTGCCGATGAAGCTTTTGATCTGGAAGCGGCGGTAGTTGTCCTTGTCGGGGCGGCCTTCGGCGAAGTGAACCATCGAGGCGACGACGAAGGTGCCGCTGATGTGGGAGATGTCGAAACACTCGAGGCTGCGAGGCGTGGTTTTGAGGCCGAGGGCTTC
>JAHFTG010000056.1 GCA_023269455.1 Opitutaceae bacterium
TGGAGGAGGGCGGTCGCGAGCACGAAGCCGAGGCCGTATTCGAGGCCGGCGGCGGTGGCAGGCATTTCGGCGCCGTGGGCGATGCCGTGGAAGAGCGCGAAGACGCCAACGACGGCCATGCCGATGGCAACGGGAAGACGGGCAGCGGTGGCGACGAGCAAGCCGAGCACGAGGACGGAGGTGGCGATGCCTTGTTCGCTGCCGGCGATTTGGAAGCCGCCGTGGCCGAGCACGGCGCCGAGGGTCATGACGCTGACAAAGGCGGCGGGGACGAGCCAGCGGGCGCGGCCGCCGAGCTGGGCGGCCCAGAGGCCGACGGCGATCATGGCGAGGAGGTGATCCCAACCACTCAACGGATGAGCAAAGCCGCCGCTGAAATCCCAACCGAAACCGTGGTCGCCGTCGTGGCCGGGATGGGCGCTGGCGATGGCGGGCAACGCGGCGAGAAGAACAAGGCCTTTGAAGAGGGAGCGAAGGGTTTTCACGGGCATGGATTTTATGGGTTAAACGGAAGCAGTTGGCGCGCCAGTTTACCGCTTAGAACTTGAGGAGTTGCTTGGTGAGAAACGCGGTCTGGAGGGCGTTTATTTCCTTGAGGCCTTTTTGCGCGAGGGAGACGAGGCTGAGGAGTTGCTCGTGGGTGAAGGTGGCTTCTTCGCCGCTGCCTTGGACTTCGACGAATTTGCCCTGGCCAGTCATGACGACGTTGAAGTCCACTTCGGCGTCTTTGTCTTCGAGGTAGGGAAGGTCGAGGAGTTCGCGGCCGTCGTAGAGGCCGACGCTGACGGCGGCGACGGAATCGGTGAGAGGGTTTTCTGGAATGCGCTTGGCGTCGAGGAGGGTCTGGATGGCGAGGCGGGCGGCGAGGTAGGCGCCGGTGATCGACGCGGTGCGGGTGCCGCCGTCGGCTTGGAGGACGTCGCAGTCGATCCAGAGGGTGTTTTCGCCGAGTTTTTTGAGATCGAGGACGGCGCGGAGGGAGCGGCCGATGAGGCGTTGGATTTCGACGGTGCGGCCGTCGAGTTTACCGCGTGAGATGTCGCGCTGTTTGCGTTCGTGCGTGCTGTAGGGGAGGAGGGAGTATTCGGCGGTGAGCCAGCCGCCGGGGACGCGTTGCTGTTTCATCCACGAGGGAACTTTGGGTTCGATGGTGGCGGCGCAGATGACACGGGTGGTGCCGTAGGAGACGAGCACGGAGCCGGTGGCGTGCGGGGCGATGTTGGCCTCGAAGGTGATGGGGCGGAGCTGGTCGGGTTTGCGGCCGTCGGCGCGGAGGACAGGGGAAGACATTGCGGGGAACGCTAGTAAGCGGATGGTTGACCGCCATCGCGAAATGCGGGCGGGAGGTGAGAGATGAGTTCTTCGCGAGATTGACCCGGGGAGGCGAGGTGCATTTAACCCGTTCATGGTTGAAAGCCTTACGGTTAATCTCGGTGCACGCAGCTACCCGATTCGTTTCGGACGGGACGTGTCGTCGGCGGTGCGGGTGCAGGTGGACGCACTGATCGCCGAGGGGCGCAAGGTCGTGGTCGTGACGGACCGGAATTTCGGGCATCTCCAACTGGAGGCGTTGCGCGACATGTTTGGCGGGCAGCCGACGCTGGTGCTCGATCCGGGTGAGGAGACGAAGTCGCTGCGGGAGCTGGGACGTGTGCTGGATTTTTTGGCGGAGCAGCGGGTGGATCGCGGCGGGGCGCTTTTTGCGGTGGGCGGGGGCGTGATCGGCGATCTCGCGGGATTCGCGGCGGCTTCGTATTTGCGAGGGATCGCGTTTTATCAGGTGCCGACGACGTTGCTCGCGATGGTGGACAGTTCGGTGGGCGGCAAGACAGGGATCAACCTGCACGCGGGAAAAAATCTCGTGGGGGCATTTCACCAGCCGCGCGGGGTGTTCGTTGGCACGGGGCTGCTGGAGACGCTGCCGCCGCGTGAATTTGCGGCGGGCATGGCGGAGGTCATCAAGACGGGGCTGCTGGGCGACGCGGATCTTTTTGCACAACTGGAACACGCGGCGCTGACGGTGAACAGCCCGGCGCTGGGGCCGATCATCCGGCGTTGCTGCGCGCTCAAGGCCCGCGTGGTCGAGGCCGACGAGCACGAGACGGCGAAGGATGGCGGGCGCGCGTTGCTGAATCTCGGGCATACGTTTGGCCATGCGATCGAGCAGGTGACGGGTTACGGCGCCTATCTGCACGGGGAGGCGGTGGCCATCGGGCTGGCGGCGGCGGCGCGGCTGTCGCAGAAGCTGGGCTACCTGGACGCCGGGATGGAGGCGCGAGTCGAGGCGGTTATCAAAGCGCATGCCTTGCCGGTGCGGTTGCGCGGGCCGTTGCCGCTCGCCGCGCTGATGTCGGCGATGGCGCGCGACAAGAAGGTGCGCGCCGGCGAACTGCGGTTCGTGGTGTTGAAATCGCTGGGCGAGGCGGTGACGCAGGGAGGGATCGACCCGGCGCTGGCCGAAAAGTGTTTTCGCGAGGTGGGCGCGGTCTGATTCCACGCTTCCGTCGAGGGACGGGTTCGCGGTAGGCTTATTTTTATGTCGGCCATCGATGAGGGCATTGTCCGGGAATACTTTGAGCAAAACGGCTTCCTCGTGCGCCAGGTGCGCAAGTATCAGGTGTCGGCGCGCAAGAAGACGGGCGACGAGGAGATCGACCTGCTGGTGTATAATCCGTCGTGGCAACGCGGCGCACGGAAGCCGGATTTCTTTCTTTTTTCGAATGAGCTGCCGCTGGTGCATCGCGCGATGATCGCGGTGAAGGGCTGGCACACGGGCGTGTTCACGCCGACCATGCTGAAGAGTTCGCCGGAAATTTTCCGGTTTCTTGAGGACAACGTGCTGAAGGAGGCGACGCGGTTTTTCCCGGTGGACGCGGGCTCGGAGGAGAGTGCCGACCTCACGAAGATCCTCGTGCTGCCCAGCCTGCCGACGCAGGAGCCGTTTCGTTCGCAGAGCGTCGCGCTGCTGAAGGAGCGCGGGGTGGACGCGATCATTTCGTTTCGCTCGATGTTGCTCGATCTCGTGGATAAAATCGAAATCAACCGCAACTATGGGAAGAGCGACACGTTGCAGGTGATGCGGATTCTCAAAAACTACGACTTGCTGAAGGACGCGCAGCTTGACCTGCTGACCGAACGCGCGGCGCCCGTGCGACGCGCTAAACCCTAAGCTTACATGAGTATTTCAATTCACCCTAGCGCAGTCATCGAGGATGGCGCGGTCATCGGCGACGGTTGCGATATTCAGGCGGGTGCGGTCATCGGAAAACATACGGTGCTGGGGGAGCGTGTGACCGTATATCCTTATGCAATCGTCGGCGGAGATCCGCAGCATCTGACGTTTGACCGGGCCACGCCGTCGGGCGTGCGGATCGGCAACGGCACGGTCATCCGTGAGCACGTCACGATCAACCGCGCCGCCAAAGCCGGTGAAAACACGGTCGTAGGCGAGCGGTGTTTCCTGATGGCTAACTCCCATATGGGGCACGATTGCGTGGTGGCTGATGACGTGGTGCTGGCGAACAACGTGATGCTGGCGGGTCACGTGCAGGTGGGATCGTTCACCTTTGTCGGCGGCGGTGCTGGCGTGCATCAGTTCGCGCGCATCGGCGAGAGCGTGATGATCAGCGGGCTTTCACGCGTGGGGCAGGACGTGCCGCCTTTTTCGCTGATGGCGGAGCGCAATGAGATCATCGGGCTCAACTTGCTCGGGTTGAAGCGGCGCGGCTTTTCGCGCGAGGCGATCCGCGAGATCAAGGAGGCGTTTCGCATGGTTTACTTCACGCCGGGGAATATCCGGGAGATCGCCGCGAAGCACCTCACCGGACCGTTGGCGAGCACGCCGGAAGTGAGGCGGTTCCTGGCGTTTTTTACGGAAGGGAAACGGGGAGTGGCGCGTCCGCGTCGCGAGCCGCGTATTCATCTGCCGCGCGTGACGTGAACGGACGATAGGGATAATGCGTTGATCATGGCTGCTTCCACGAAACTTGCCTTTACCTGTGGCGATCCGGCGGGCGTGGGGCCGGAGATCATCGCGGCCTGGCTGGCGGCGCATCCGGTGGAGGCGCGCGATGTGGCGGTGATCGGGCCGGCGCGGTGGCTGGCAAGTTTGCCGGAGGGCGCGGGCCGGCTCATCGCGGTGGGCGCGGCGGATTTTGAGGCGGTCGCGGGGCGACCTGAAGCGGACGGTGCGCGCGTGGCGCTGGCGGCAATGGAGGCGGCGGCGGAAGGTTGCCGCCGCGGTGATTGGGCGGGCGTGGTCACGGGGCCGGTGAGCAAGGCGGAGCTGGCGCGGGTGGGCTACGCGTATCCGGGGCAGACGGAATTTTTTGCGGCGCGCTGGGGCGGGGAGCCGGTGATGGCGTTTTGCGGCGGGCGGCTGCGGGTGGTGCTGGCGACGTGGCATATTCCGTTGTCAGAGGTGCCGCAGACTCTGGGGCCGCAGTTGTTGCGTCGCACGGTCGCGGCGGCCGACGAGCTGGCGCGGGCGGAGGGTGTCGTGGAGCCGCGCATCGGGGTGTGCGGATTGAATCCGCACGCGGGCGAGGGCGGGCTGATCGGCGAAGAGGAGCGGGATTTCATCAATCCGTCGCTGGAGAAATTGCGCGCGGGGTTCCATGGAGTTTCGCTTTGCCAGCCGGGCGATACGCTTTTCGGGCGGGCGTTGCGCGGGGAGTTCGACGTGGTGGTGGCGCTTTACCACGACCAGGGACTGGCGCCGCTTAAGGTCATTGATTTCGACGAGGCGGTGAACGTCACGCTGGGGCTGCCCTTTGTGCGCACGAGTCCGGATCACGGGACGGCGTTTGGCATAGCAGGCAAGGGTGTCGCCAGCGGGACAAGTTTTGCCAATGCTGTGACCGTGGCGCGGCGCTTGATAAACGCGCGGGCCGGGCGATAGTGATGCCCATGTCAGCCGTTACCGAAACCGTTTCCACTACCGTTCCGTCGCCGTTATCCGTCATGCCCGAGGGCGTGCGCGCGGGTAACGAGAATCTCGTGCGGCTGACGGAACCGGCGGGTGCGAAGGTGCGCACGCTCATCGCGCGTGAGCAGCAGGGCGGCTTGCTTCGTATCGCCATCACCGGCGGCGGGTGCAACGGTCTGAGTTACAAGATGAAATTCGTGCTGGAGCCGCGCAAGGGCGACATCCTCGTGCAGTCGGCGGGCGTGCCTGTGGTGGTGGACGCCAAAACCGCACTCTATCTCAAGGGCACGGAACTCGACTACTCGAACAAGCTCATCGCGGGCGGCTTCAAATTCTCCAACCCCAACGCCAAGGCGAGCTGCTCGTGCGGCGAGAGTTTCAGCGTATGAGGGTGGTCGTTTTGAACCGTGAGGTGACGGCACGCACACTTCGTGATTGTCTTCGCGTAAGCTCTGCGAGAAACCTTTTTTCAGAACTCATCCTGCAACCTCCTTATTGATGGCCAATTCGTTTCCTTCGTCGGGCGGCAACCGCCCCGGTTATTATCAGCGTCGTAACAACGACCCTTTTGCGCACATCCGTCGCAATGCACGCATCAAGGAGCCTGAGATTCGCGTCATCAGCCCCGAGGGCAAGCAGCTCGGGATCATGCAGACCGAGCGCGCGCTCGCGCTCGCACAGCAGTTCAATCTCGACCTCGTCGAGATGGCGGCGACCGCCAAGCCTCCCGTCTGCCGCATCATGGATTTCGGCAAATACGTTTACGAGGAGCAGAAGAAGGCCAGCCACGCCAAGTCCACGACGACCAAGCTGAAGGAAATCGAGTTCACGCCGCGCATCGCGGGCGGCGATTTCCTCACGAAGATTCGCCACGCCGAGGAGTTTCTTTCCCACGGCAACAAGGTGAAGCTCCGCCTCAAGTTTCGCGGTCGCGAGATGGCTCACACCGAAATCGGCTTCGAACTCATGAAGAAGGCGCTGGCCGAGCTCGAAGGCATGGGCCACCCCGACAATTTGGCCAAGCTCATGGGCAAGCAGATCAACATCATGCTGACCCCGTTGCCTGAAAACAAACGGAAGCGCAAATATACCCTCGAGCCTGATGAACAGGCCGTCGATGACACCGGCTCCGACGCCGGCCACGAAGACGACGAGGCTCAGGCCCAGGCCTGAGGAGAAGAGCGTCATGGCCATGCACCGGCACGGATTGGTTTCGGGCATGGTGCTGGCCGTGTTGATTGGTTTGTTTGCGGCGGTGGACGCGCGCGCGTTGCCCGGCGGGCGCACGCAGTCGCCGTCCAGTTCGGTAAATATGACCATCGGCGGGGTCGCTTACACGGACTCCCGGGTGTTTTTTGGGCGCTACGGCTTGAAGGCGAACTGGGTCAAAACGGGGGAGCGGCTGCGGTTTCAGGGAGCGTCCGTAAAAGTCGAAATCGAGACCGACAAACGCGACGCGGTGTTCAACGGCCGACGCGTGTTGTTGGGCGATCCGGCGGTGTTTTTTGGGTCCTCGCTCTACATCAGCCGCGTCGATGCGGAGAAGTTATTCGCGCCGCTGTTCAATCCTGCCGGAGCTTATGTCCCGCCCGCGCCGGTCGTGCGCGTGATCGCCATCGACCCCGGCCACGGCGGGCAGGACACGGGCACGCAGAACAAGGCGCTCAAACTTAACGAAAAAACCTTCACGCTCGACGTGGCCTTGCGCCTGCGCGCCCTGCTGCAAAAGCAGGGTTACAAGGTCGTGATGACGCGCACCGACGACCGTTTCATTCCGCTGCCCGAGCGGGCCGAAATCGCCAACAAAGCGGGCGCCGATCTCTTCATCAGCATCCATTTCAACTCCGTGGAAAACTCGCCCGCCGTGCTCGGCACCGAGACCTACGCCATGACGCCGCAGAATCAACGCTCCACCTCGACGGCCCCGAGCGAGAAAGACCCCGGCGCTCGCATGGCCTATCCGGGGAATCGCAACGATCCTTGGAATGTAATCCTGGGCTACTGCATCCAGGACAAGGTGCTCGGCAAACTCGGCTCCGAGGATCGGGGGCTCAAGCGCGCGCGCTTCGCGGTGCTGCGGTTCGTGAATGTCCCGGCCGTTCTCGTGGAGAGCGGCTACCTGTCGAATACCGCCGAGGCGCGGAAGATATGCACTGCGGCCTACCGTGACGACATCGCCGAGGGCATCGCCGCTGGCATCCGCGCCTATTCTGCGGCCACTGGGACGACGAAAACAAAATGAGCACAACGCTCTATTTCCTGGTCGCACTCGGAGGCGCGCTTGGCAGCGTGGCGCGCTTCGCTTTGGCAGGCCTGATCGGTGGCCAGATGGGCTCAACTTTTCCGTGGGGCACGCTTATCGTGAATGTGCTGGGTTCGTTCGTGATTGGATTTTTTTCGGCGTTTACGGGGCCGGAGGGCCGATGGGCAGTGGGCGAGAGCGGGCGGCTTTTTTTTATGACCGGCGTGCTGGGAGGGTTCACCACGTTTTCATCGTTCAGCCTGCAAACGCTCACGCTGGCTCGCGACGGCGAGTGGTTGCGGGCGGGGGGCAACGTGACGGGTTCAATCGTGATCTGTCTGGTTGCGGTGTGGCTCGGGCACTTGCTGGCGGTCGCGCTTAACCCGCCTCGCTAGAAACCACCCTTGCCAGAGGGTGCGTGGTGACGTGTCCTCTAGACCACGATGAACTGGCTTTTTTGGGCGCTTCTTTCCGCGTTGTTTGCGGGGCTCACGGCGATCCTCGCGAAGATCGGCATCGCGGGGGTGGATTCGAATCTGGCGACGGCGGTGCGCACTTCGGTGGTGCTGGTGTTTGCGTGGGGCGTGGCGCTGGCGACCAGCCCGGTGAACGCAATGGAAAGTTTTTCGCGGCGGACGTGGTTGTTTCTCGTGTTGTCGGGATTAGCGACGGGGTTGTCGTGGCTGTGCTATTTCCGCGCGTTGAAGCTGGGAGAGGCGTCGAAAGTCGCGCCGATCGACAAGCTCAGCGTGGGGTTCGTGCTGATCTTTGCCGCGATGTTTCTGGGCGAGCAGATCACCTGGCGCACGGGGCTGGGCGGCGGCTTGATCGTGGCGGGCGCGGTCGTGCTGGCGTTGAAGTGATGGATCACAGTTTGGAGGCCGATGCAGGCCCGATCGCTGATCGGGCTTTTCGGTCAGCCAGGTCGAATGACAGTGGCAGGGGAAAGACCTCTTTGCCCATCGGCCTTCTCCCATGTTCGAAATTTCCGGTAATGACATCACCAACTTGGGGGGACAGCGATCTAAGATTGCTGGTCAAGCGATTGGCTCAAGCGGAACTCAGAGCAAAAGGACGCACTCTTTCATCAGTTACCGCCGGCGGGAACCAAGACGCGGCGGATGGTGGAATCGATGTCTGCATTGATTGTCCATCCGTTATCACCGATCTAGATTTCGTTCCGAGGCCGCAGACTGGTTTCCAAGTCAAAAAGCCCGACATGGAACATCTTTTCCTAGGCAACTTGTCGGCTCGTTTGCTTCCTCGAAGTGGCGGCGGATCGTTCGCTGATCTTTTGCTTCTCCGGAAAGCACCGGTGATGAAAATTGCGGACTATCCCGATGAGCAGGTGCGTGCTTTAGTAAGCGGTGTCATGCCCGAACTAGATCTCTGGATTGAGAGAGAACGTGGGGTAATCGCGCAAGTGAAGAGAGCTTCGAGTGAAGAATTTTAAGCGGTATCCGGAGTGCAAGATTTAACACTCCAATCACGGCGGCGAACGAGGCGGAGGCGGGAGGTCGCGCGAGCTCACTCTTCTTGTTCACGGGCGAAGAGCATTTCGGCACGGAGGATGTCGTGGAGGGTGAGCAGGCCGATCACGCGGCCGGAGTCGCCGGGTTGGTCCATGACGAGGACGAGCTGGCCGGAGGCTTCGACGAGGAGCTGTTGGACGTCGCGGAGGGTGGTTTCGGCGGTGCAGGTGCCGGCGGTTTCGATCCGTGGGGGGTGGCCGGCAGAGAGGGCGGTCTCGGTTTCGCGTCGCTCGATGACGCCTTGGAGCATGCCGTCTATGACGACGGGGAAGCGGTCATGGCGGTGGGCGGCGAGCATGGTGCGGAGTGTTTCCGCTTCGAGGTCGGTCGCGACCACGGGGGAGAAATTGGCGATGCGGGCGACGGGGAGTTCCATCCAGGTGCGCAGGCTGCGCGGGGGCACGATGCGTGTGACGTGCTGGCCATCCTGCTCAAGAACCTCGTCGTAGAAGTTGTGTTTCGAGACGAGACGGCTGACGGCCTGGCTGACGAGCGCGCCGATGATGAGGGCGGGAACGAGCGCAAACTCGTGGGTCATCTCGAAGACGATCAGGATGCCGGTGACGGGGGCGCGCACCACGCCGCCGAGGCAGGCGCACATGCCGACGACGGCGAGCGTGATGTGGTCGGGAAGGGTCAGCGGCAGGACGAGGTCGAACAGACCGGAAATCGCCGTCCCGGCCATGCCGCCAAAAAACAGGGTGGGCGCGAAGATGCCGCCGCAGCCTCCCAGGCCGTAGCAGAGAACGGTGGCCAGCAGCTTGGCGAAGAGGAGCAGGGCGGCGATATACCAGATCATGTCGCCGTTGAGGGCGGAGGAAAGGTCGCCGTAGCCGAGGCTGAACACGCCGAGATGGCCGGTGGCGACAAACACCGCTGCGCCGATGGCCCAGGCACCGAGTGCGCCGAGCATGATGCGGGTCCAGGCGGGCAGGCCGGACGGACGCTTGTTGTGCCGTCGCAGGGAGAGCGACAGGCGCTGGAACCAGCAGCCGACGAGGGTGGCGACCGCCGCGACGACGGGGGTGAGGGCATAGGCGATCCAGTGGGGGGGGGCGGGGCTTTGCAGCTCGAAGGCAGGCTGGGCACCGAGCAGGCCGTGGACGACGAGCGCGCCGAGGACCGAGGCGAGCAGGATGCCGCCGAGCATGCGGCTGTTGAGGTCGCCGATGATTTCCTCGAGGACGAAGGTGACGGCGGCGATGGGAGTGTTGAAGGCGGCGGCGAGACCGGCGGCCGCACCGGAGGCGGCGGCGGCGCGGCGCAGATGCTTGGGCGTGCCGAGGGCACCGGACAGCGTGGAAGCGAGGCCGCTCGCGAGTTGGACGGTCGGGCCTTCGCGACCGAGGCTGCTGCCGCCTCCGACGGTGAGGGCGCCGCCGATGAACTTGACCCAGACCACGCGCCAGGGGATGACGCCAAAATCACGCCAGAAGGCCAGTTTTACCTGCGGGATGCCGCTGCCGGCGGCATCGGCGCAAAACATCGTGAGCAACCACCCGGAGATGGCCGACGTCACGGCGACGATCAGAAAACTGCCGATCAAAAAATGCAGTTTTGAGCCGTGGCTGAGCGCGACGATGCCGTGGGCGAAGATCTCCTGTATCGCGAGTTGAAAGGCCACCGCGACAAGGCCGGCGCCGAGGCCGAAAATCACCGTGGCGGTGATGGCGCGTGCTTGCGGAGGGAGTTTTTGAAAACTGCGGGTCGCAGAACCGATGATCACCGCACAAAGCTCTCCAAGGTTAGGAACGGAGACAATAGCTTATCCCAAGCACATCATTCCCTGATGCATTGGGGCCTCATGGGGCGGTGTCCGACGTGCGTTTGAGGAGTTGGGCGCGGAGGTAGATGTCGGGCTCGGCCTTGCGGTAGGCGGTGAGCCAGAGGCTCGACAGCATCTCGCCGCCGCTGAGGAGGCGTTCGCTGATGAAGACGCGGCCGGGCGCGGTGGGGCTGTCGGGGGCGTCGGGTTTGAGGGCGTTGGTTTTGTCGAGTTTGTAGAGCGGCTCGACTTGGGCGTGGGTCGCGGAGAGGTAGGCGAGGACGTCGGTGAAGATCGGGTCGCGTTCGGCGGGAGTGGGCGAGGCGGGCGTTTCGAGGATGCGGGCGGGTTTGGCGCGTGGGGCGAGGTTGGCCGTGGTGAGTTTTATTTTGGCGATGAAGCCGCCGTCGATCCAGGCGTGGATGCGAGTCCAGGTGCTGTAATGGTCGGGGTTTTCGCCGACCC
>JAHFTG010000276.1 GCA_023269455.1 Opitutaceae bacterium
GAAGCGACGACCGAGAGCGGCAAGATCATGGTCAGCGACTCCATTCCTTTCCGCGCCGCCGGCACGGGGCAGGTTGACCTCATCGCCGCCTCGAAAGCCGTCCGTTATGCCGAGTATATCGCGGTCGAGCTCGACAGCTTTGAAGGTGACATGATGCAGGCCGTCAAAGACAGCTACCGCTACCTCACCTCCCACAAGATCGCTCAGGGCACCAAATAATTTACCCCACCATGTCTAAACAAATCGGAATCGGCATCATCGGCTGCGGCAACATCTCGCAGGCCTACTTCAACGGCGCCAAACTCTTCGAGGTGCTCAAGGTCGTGTCCTGCGCGGACCTCAAGACCGAACTCGCCGAAGCCAAGGCCCTGGAAAACGGCTGCAAGGCCCAGACGGTGGACGAGCTCCTCGCCAACCCGGATGTGCAGTTGGTTATCAACCTCACCATCCCCGCCGTGCACGCGAAGGTCAGCCTCGCCGCGCTCAAAGCCGGCAAGCACGTCCACAGCGAGAAGCCCCTCGCGGTGAGCCTCGCAGACGGCAAAAAAATCATGGATCTCGCCGCGTCTAAGGGCCTGTTGGTCGGCTGCGCGCCCGACACCTTCATGGGCGGCGGCTACCAGACCACGCGCAAGCTCATCGACGACGGCTGGCTCGGCAAAGTCGTCGGCGGCACCGCCTTCATGATGAGCCGCGGCCCCGAGAGCTGGCACCCGAATCCGGCTTTCTTCTACGAGACCGGCGCCGGCCCCATGTTCGACATGGGCCCGTATTATATCACCGCACTCGTGCACCTGCTCGGCCCCGTGAAGCGCGTGAGCGCAATCACAACCAAGGCCTTCAAACAGCGCATCGCCACCTGCAAGGAGCAGTTCGGCAAGCTGCTGCCGGTCGATATCCCCACCCATTACTCGGGTTCGCTGGAGTTCCACTCCGGCGCGGTCATCACCGTGACCATCTCCTTCGACGTGTATGCGCACGGGCACAGCCCCATCGAGATCTACGGCACCGAGGGTTCGCTCAAGGCTCCCGATCCGAACACCTTTGGCGGCCCGATCCATCTGTGGACGCCCTCCACCAAGGAATGGCAGCCGCAGGCCTTCAGCCACCGTTACCTGATGAACTCGCGCAGCATCGGCGCCGCCGATCTCGCCTACGCGATTCTCAGTGGCGGCAAGCGCAAGCACCGCGCGAGCGGCGCCCTCGCCTACCACGCGCTCGAAGTCATGCACTCCTTCGAAAAGTCGTCCACGACCGGCAAGAGCATCGAGATCAATTCCCGCCCCGAGCAGCCCGCAGCTCTCCCCCTCGGTCTGATCGAAGGCCGTCTCTAAAGTGACCCGCGCATCGCCGCGATTCGTTTAGCCCAAGCGGCCAATCTTTCTCGGGATTGGCCGCTTTTTTCGCCTCCAGAAAAGTCCTCCTTCGCGCCCGCCGTTGAGCCAACCGGGTATCGGAAGGAGTGGCTTGATGTTGCCGCGCGGTTTGTGATTTATCCCCGGCGATGAAAACCGCCTGCCTGCTTACCGTGTTGAGCCTTGGGTTGCTATTCTCGGGGTGCGCCACGACGAAAAGCCTTAGCCCGACTGAACGGGCCACCGTGAAATCCGTTTCCCTGAATCCCGCGGTGCCGATGCCGACGTGGGTTTATTACCTTAGCCAGGCCCAGGCGCTGGCCGGCGGCCTTGGGGGTGCGGCGGGCGGTGCGATCGGCGCGGCGGGTGAATCCGACAACCAAAAAGCGTTCACCGCCATCCTCGGGCGCAGCGGCCTGGATATGCAGAAGGAGTTGCTCGCATCATTCGCGACGCAACTGAAACAAAAGGGAGTCGTGGTGAGCGACCATCCCGCCGACAACCAATTCGAATTGCAGGTGCGGATGATCGGGCTGGCCGTGCCGAACGGCTTCTATTCCGGCCTGAGGCCCGTCTTGGTGGTGGTGGCCATTCTCAAGGATTCCTCCGGTAAGGTGATCTTCCAGAACCATGCTTCATGCGGGAACCTGAGCTCGAAAACCAACCGGCACACCCTGAAAGAGTATGATGCCCAGCCGGAACTCCTGGCCAAAGAATACCGCGCGGCCATCAACGCGGTGGCCGACGATTTGGCAAAGGACTTCATAGCGGGCGCACAGGCGGCAGCCTCCTCGCAGTCGCCGGCAAACTAGCATTCAGCGGTCGGCCCCTTTTGCTCGGGAGTTGGACTCGCCGCCGCCCTCTCAGCCGAGGATGGCGAGGGGCTGGCGGCCTTCGTCGATGTCGTGCATGTCCACGTAGGTCTGCACGTCGGCGCGGTCAGGGATGCCGGCGGCCGCCTTCTCGGCGATGACGCCCGGCGTGCCGCTGTCGCGCCAGCCGCGCTTGAGGAGGAAAAGATTCCACACGAAGACCTGCTCGACGTTGAGCGGCTGGCGTCCGGCGAAGAGGTCGTCGAAGATTTCCTCGGCGGTGCCGCCCTTGAGCGTGCGGGCCTTGATGGTCTCGTAGTCGAGTCCCCAGAAACGGGAAAAACGCGCGTCGAAGCTAGTGGCGTCGGCGAAGCCGAGATGAGTGACGTAGTCGGCGGGAAGTTTGCCAGCGGCGTGGAGGCGGATTTTGTCCACGAGGCGCGCGAAATAGACGACGCCACGGGTTTTAACGTGATCGCTGACGGGGAACTGGGTGCTCATGGTGAAAACGGATTAACAGCGCGGGTTTTGAACGCAAAGCCGCAAAGGGCCGCCCCCGTTGGCTCGGCGGCAACTGGACCCTTGATTTAAATAAAACGTTAGCTAATGTTTTATTTAAATGCCTTACGAGCCGTTAGATCAAGGTCGTCTTAATCAAGCGTTGCGCCGCTTGGGGGAGCTCGCCGTGGCCGAAGGCATCGAGCTGGAACTGTCCCTGTATGGCGGCGCAGTATTCACCTTGGTCTATGGCTCGCGCGAAAGCACCAAGGACGTGGACGCGCTGATCCGCCCGTCCGAAATAGGCCACCGACTGGCTGTTCAGGTCGCCCGTGAACAGGGGCTGCCCGAGGACTGGATCAACTCCGATGTCGCCCAATTCTTGTCCGCGCAGGAAGCCAAACGTGCGCTACCGGCGGATACGTTTGGCCCCGGCCTCGCGGTCACCGTGCCGACGGCCGCCTACTTACTGGCGTTGAAACTACGCGCCTGCCGTCCTCCCCTGCCCGGTTATCCGGGGGACGCACCCGACATCCGGTTTCTGCTCGGCAAACTCAAACCGGCCTCGCTCGAAGAAGTGGAGGCGATCTTCGCACGTTTCTTTCCTCACGATGCGCTCACCGGGCGTGCCCGCGAAATCATCGAAACCTTCCTCGCAGATCTCGCCTGAACACCATGCAACCACGCCCGCAAACCCTGGCCGAAGTAGCCGCCCGCGCCGACTCGCTCGCCCGTTTCGGACGCGAGCTCGCGGACTGGCTGCACACCGTGCGCACGCTGGGTTCGCGACCGTCGTTGGCTCGGACTATCGAGACGGCGCCGCCGCGTCTGGTCGGATCGTTTCCCGAAGGAGCCTTGGCCGATGC
>JAHFTG010000277.1 GCA_023269455.1 Opitutaceae bacterium
TCACCCGGAAGACGCCGCCGCCGCTCCCGACCGCGTCAGCAAAACCGTCACCACGGACACACGAAATTTCCTGGTCGAATTCCGCATGCGCCATCGGCTCGGCCACTACACTTGGATCCAATCCCAAGGCACCCAGTTTTTCGACGCGGATGGCCAATTGGAACGCCTGCTCGGTGTAAATCTCGACATCACCGACCACAAGGATCTCGAAGAAAAAAGTGCCGCCAACGAAGAACGCCTCAAACGACTTTGCGAGAAAGACGGACTCGCCTTGTTCGACCTGAACTTCTCATCCAACACCCACCGCTTCTCCCCCTCATTTGGAGCCCTGCTGAGAAGTTCCCCGGGGGATGTTTCCGTCGAGAAACTGTTGGAAGCCCTCCCGCCCGAAGACGGGAAACAAGGTCTCTCCGCCTTTTTCAGCCTTCACGCGCCGGATCAAAATTTCTTCTCCAAAAAAATCCAACTGCGCGGCCCCGGCGACACACGCACGAACGTCGTGCTCGGCGCCCATCGCCAATGGTCTCGACGACGCGAATTGATACGCGTCGTCGGCTTCCTGCTCTTGCTTCCTACGGACTCAGAAAACGAACCAGTCCCGGCAATAATGTTGCCCTCCATCTTCGCCGCCCTCGGCGAAGGCATCATTCTCACCGATGCGCACGCCCGCATCACCTACCTCAACCCCAAGGCCGAGCAGCTCACCGGCTGGCCCCTCGCCGAAGCTTGTAAATTCAAGCTCGGCGACGTCTTCAAACTCATCCGCCGCGAAGACGGAAAACCCGACGAGACCTCCGTCGACCTGATCCTCGCCATCGAGGAAAATCCGCGCCTCTACTCGGAGCACGCCCTCGTCTCCGCCACCGGAAAAGTCCCTGCCGCGATCACCTGGACCGCTCGTCAGGGATGGGATGGCCAAGGCAAACCCGCCGGCACCGTCGTGATCTTCCGCGACCCGAACGAGATGTCTCTGACCCCCGAGGAAATCGTCCGCGCCAACCGCTTCGAATCCCTCGGCCAACTCGCCGGCGGCATCGCCCACGATTTCAACAACCTGCTCACCACGATTCTCGGCGGCATCTCGCAGGCCAAGGACAGCCACGACTACTCCCGCCTCCCCGATGCCGAGAGCGCCTGCGTCGCCGCCAAGTCGCTCACGCGCCAGTTGCTCACGTTTTCCAAAGGCTCGTCCGCTGCCGCCAGCCAGCAGGTTCTTGGCGTGGACGATATTCTCCACGACGCCGTGCGCATCGCCGCCGCCGGCAGCACCGCCGTCGTCGCGGTCGAGGTCAAGGCAGACACCGCCTCCATCGACGTTGATCGCGGCCAGATCCTGCAGGTTTTCCAAAACCTCATCATCAACGCCGTGCAGGCCATGACCAATCCCAGCGCAGGCTGCGTGACCCTGCGCGCGACCAACGTCATCGTGGCCGATGGCGACGTCCCGCCGCTTCCCGCCGGCCCGTATGTGCAGATCGAGGTTCAGGACAACGGCAGCGGCATCGCCCCCGAAAACCTTACTAAAATCTTCGATCCGTTCTTCACCACCAAGAAACAAGGCACAGGCCTCGGCCTCGCCACGGTTCTCTCCATCGTCCGCAAGCATGGCGGCCAGATCGGCGTCGATTCCATCGTGGGCAAAGGCACCACCTTCACGCTGTTTTTCCCTCAGGCTACCCGGTCGGTCGAAGCGCCCGTCCGTCGTGCCCCCGCCCTCCGTTTTGGCACCGGCCGGGTCTTGTTCATGGATGACGACCCCAAGATTTGCGACCTCACCGCCGGCATGCTCTCCAACTTGGACTACACCTACGACATCGTAAGAAACGGTGCCGACGCCATTACCTTCTATAAGCGCTACCTGAACATCGGCCGCCCCTACGACGCCGTCATCATGGATCTCAACGTCATCGGCGGCATGGGCGGCGAGGAATGTTTCAAAGCCCTCCGCGATCTCCATCCCGAAGTCCGTGCCATCGTCAGCAGCGGCTACGACAGCGAGGAAATGGCTCGCCGTTACTACGACATGGGCTTCGTCGGCTATCTCACGAAGCCCTACCGCACCACGGAACTCGGCAAAATCATCAAAACCGCGCTCGGCTCGACAGAAGATTCCCGCCCACGCGCTTAAGCCTGCGCACCTGTCTGCCTCCGCGTGGTCTCTTAACAGCCAGTCCCAACCTCCCATGTTTCGCAAAGAAGCCCCCGTCTGGGTTGTGTTGGGAGGCGCGGCCCTCGCCTGCAACGCCGGCTTCATCAACGTGGTCGGCTTCATGGGCGTGCAGCAGCAGGCCATCAGCCATCTCTCCGGCACCCTCTCGATCATCGGCATCGAAACCGTCCGCGCAGATCCCACGCTGCTCATCCGCGCGATCCTCGTGGTCGGTTTTTTCTTTCTGGGCTGCGTGATCAGCGGCTTCGTCCTGCGCCAGAGCGTGCTCAAGCTCGGACGCAGTTACGGCGTGATTCTCGCCGGCGAATCTTTGCTGCTCGTCGGCGCGATTTATTTTTTTAAACACGGATCGCCCGTCGGCGATTACCTGGCCTCGATGGCCTGCGGCCTCCAAAATGCGATGGCCACCAGCTACAGCGGCGCGGTCATCCGCACGACCCACATGACCGGCATCGTCACCGATCTCGGCATTGCCCTCGGGCATCAACTGCGCGGCCAGCCTGTCGAGGCTCCGCGCATGCGGCTCTACGGCGCCCTGCTCGGCGGATTCGTCATCGGAGGCATCCTTGGCGCCGCCGGTTTTTCACGGTTCGGCTACGACACGCTGCTGTTTCCCGCCGCCCTCTGCGGCCTCACCGGGCTCGGCTATTTCGCCTTCAAACACTACGCCCTCCAAGTGAAGGCGTGACACAGCGCCACGCCCGCCGCATCCGCCTCGTCCAGCGCCAGCGTGCGCCCGTGACCAAGCAGCGCCATCACGGTGCGCGCCATCTGCTCCTTGCTGGCCCGGCCCGCGCCCACCACCGCCTGCTTCACGCGTAACGGCGCGTATTCGAAAACCTCCTTCTCCCGCAACGCCGCCGCCGAGATCGCCGCCCCGCGCGCCGCGCCCAGGATCTGCGCCGTCTGAAAATTCTGCACGAAGATCGTCTGCTCCAGCGCCACGTGCCGCACATCAAAATCCGCCAAAAAAATCGCCACCGCGCGGTGAATCTCACCGAGCGCGTAAGCCATCGGCCGGCCCGACGGCACCTTCACCGTCTGGCAGCGCAACAACACCGGCTGGCGCGACGGCGTAAACTCGATCAACGCCAAGCCCGTCCCCCGCAACGACGGGTCGATCCCGAGCACCTGTCCTTCAAACGGCGGCCGTTGCAACGAAAACGTCGCCTGCCCCGTCGCCGCCTGCGTCCGGCCGGGCAACGCCTTGGGCGCGGGCATCGCCCCGCCCGCCAACTTCGCCGCCCACATCTGCCTGACGTTCATCCGTGCCATGATTGAAAAAACAATCGTATGCCCGCCACCGCGCTCAGGCCAAGCGCCAGATTTTCAAACAGCTTCTGGTTGATCT
>JAHFTG010000278.1 GCA_023269455.1 Opitutaceae bacterium
TTTGGCCACCGCAGCCGGTCTGCTTTGGCCCAGCCTCATCATGCGGGTGGACCTTTGGCGCACTTCCTGTGCCGGCGCATTGGTCGCCGCTGCTGCGTTCGCCGCCGCCGGCTGGTATTTTGACCGCACCGGTTTCCCTCGCCGGCCCGTGATCCGGATAGGCATAGCCGCCGTGGTCACGGTCGGTTGCCTCTTGTCGCTGATCGCCGTGCTCGTGCGTATGGTGCCTTCGCTCCATGGACTGATATTCGGCATAAGGGAGCACAAATCGACGCTGGTGAGTGAAAACATGCCCGTGACCATGGCTGGCTATTGGGTTCTCACCGGTTTGGCCGGAGTGCTGGCGCTGGCGGCCCCCGCAATCGGGGTGATCACCGGCGCCATTAAACGCCCGGGCTGGTGGCTCTCGCTCCTGCCCGGTCTGCTGATCTTGTCCTTGTGGTGCTGGAGTTACGATTACGCTTATCTGGGTGCGCTCCATGCCGTGATACTCTGCGGCCTCGTCTGGGGGGCACGCAGCGAACGCCGTGAACGCTGGCTCGGCCCCGGTGTCATCGCCGCCACCACAGGCGTGATCGCCGTGTGCGCCTTCGCTGGTTGGACCCTGTATCCCGGCATGCTTCAGAGTTGGTATGCGGGTCCCGTCCAAATCGCCACCCCCGCCTGGCAACAGGCAACGGCTTGGCTGGCGCAGCAACCCGCCGCCGCTCCGAACACGCCCGCCGGTGTGCTCACCGACTGGCCTCACGGCAATCTCATCAATGCCCTGGCCCGCCTCCCGACCGTCAGTTCCCGCTACCCTGAGCCCGAGGGCTTGCGTCCGCTTTTTTTGGAAACCGAGGATGCCGTGCGCTCCGCCCCGCTGCGCGGCTCCACCGTGGCCCAGGCCGTGCGTTATGTGGTCCTTTCGCCCTTGTGTCTGGCCGAGTATCTCCCCGGCTACCTCACGGAATGCGGATTGGCCCCGGCAGCTTTCACCGAGATCAGACGGTGCCTTAACGACGATGGCGACATCCGCTCGCGGCCGTATATGAACGCCCGCTACAGCCGTCTCTTCGCCAGCCAACTGTTGCTTACCCACGGAGATGGGCTCAGCCATTTCCGCCTGGTTTTCGAAAGCGACGAACCGATGTTTTACCGCCTGGTGCATGAGCCCGCCACCCGCACATTCGGACCGCAAACCACGAACCTGCCCACGACGGCACTTCGCAAACACGCGGCCAACACCCTCGCACTCCGTTTCTGGAAAGAAGACGGCAAGGACGCCTACGATGGACGCATCCTTCCCAGTGTCTCCATTTTCGAGCAAGTCGCCGGCGCCCGTCTCACCGGTTACACTCGGCCCGGGGCCATGGTCACCGCATCGCTGAATCTCGTGGCCGCCTCCGCCGACGGCCATCATCGGTTTACCCACCGCGTGACCACCCTCGCCGGGCCTGACGGTCACTTCACGCTGATTGTGCCCTATGCAACAAACGGCCTTCCCCAGGCGGCGTCAGTGCGGCCGGACGGCCTGTGGACCGTGACATGCGATGGGGTGAGCCACACCTGGGCCGTCGATGAAGTTGTGGTGAAAAACGGCGGCACCCTTTCGTTAGCGAATGCCTCCTTTGGGCACTTCTACCCAGATTAATAATCTGGCTGCAGGCAGTCATTTCGCATACCAAAGCACCTTAAATACAATAATCTATGAGCACCCGTTTTTACTCGCTAAATTTTTCGCTCATTCTGTTGGCTGCATTTTTCATCCCGTCTCTCGCCTCGGCGGATCCGCTCGCGCTGCGAAGTGGTGGTAGTAACACCCCCATCTACGCCAGTTTTACCACACCTGACGCTGACAACAATAATGGTTCCTCAAGCAACAACCTAGTTTACGATACGAACGGTTTCGGCGATAACACGAACTCGGCAGCTACCTCTCTGAGCCTCGGGTCTGGGGCTGCTGTGCAGGGAAATTTCCAGGCTCCAGGTGGACAAATTGGCTACTTCACATTGGATGACACAGGAAATTTTTACTTGGAAATAGATCAGGCTCTCGCGGGCGGTTTTACCCTTACACTCTCTTCATTGATCCCCGACGACGGAAGCAGCGTTTCCGGATTTACGGTCAATGGTTTTTCCGGTTCATTTTTAAGCGACACCACCTTTTCGCTTACAGACGGAGGCCAAACGGCTACGCTCACCTTTTCCAGCGACGTTACGGCTGGTTCATATCTGAACGGCACCTTTAGCGCAGCTGTGGTGCCCGAACCGGCGACCAGCGCCCTGTTGCTGGCGACCGCCGTGGGGGTGATTGCATTCGTCCGCCGTCGTCGCTCCTGCTGATCGTGGGACGGAAATGACGGAGGATCGCTGGATGCCACCGTCGAATGCTCGGGGGGCCTAGTCAGGCCCCGGTGGAGGCCGCGAACATCGCGAAGGCAAGATGGTTGGCAAAAAGTGTATCGTAGTTTCCACAGGCCTCGATCCGTCCGTCGCGGACAAAGGCAATGCGATTGGCAGATCGCGCGGTGGCGAGGCGATGGGTGACAAAGACGACCGTCGGCGGTGAGGTTAACGCTGCGAGATTCGCCAAAATGGCCCGTTCCGTGGGTGGATCAACGAAGGCGGTGGCTTCGTCAAGCAAGAGCAACCGAGGCCTGCCGTAGAGGGCGCGGGCGATGGCGACGCGTTGGCGTTCTCCACCGGAAAGAGTCCGCCCGTTGATCCCGAGCAAGGTGTCCAGCCCTTGCGGGAACTTGGCCACCACGTCGCCGAGTTGCGCCGCGTTGATCGCAAAAGCCAGGGCCTCGCGATCAATTTCACCCGCAGGAATGCTTAGTTTCAAATTTGAACTGCGACACTAATATCATCGAGGGAAGGCGTAGCCGATGGGCCGCTTCCGAGGACAGGAGCAAAGAGCTTGCCGCAGGAAGCGGCCCATCGGCGGTCGATGTCTTTGTGTTCATAGTAAACCTCGTTGGGTGTCTTAAACCCGAGCCGGCGACGGGGCCGGTTGTTTAGCTTTTCGGCTATTTTTATACAATGCGCCTGCTTAACTGTATCAAAACTGGTTCCCCGGGGCAGGTATTGGCGCAACAGTCCGTTGGTGTTTTCGTTGGTGCCGCGCTCCCAGGCATGGTGCGGGGTCGCAAAGTAGACTTGGGTGTTCAACCGAGCTTCCAGTTGCTTGTAGGTATGGAACTCGGACCCGTTGTCCGCCGTGATCGTTCGCACCGGGTGGCGCTCGCCGCTCAAAATTTGAGAAGTCCGGTCCAGCGTCTCCCTCGCTCCGGCGGTCGGCAGCTTGCCCACTCGGGTCAGTCCGCTTTTACGTTCGACCACGGTTACGACGCATGGAGTGCCCGTCCCGTGAACCGTATCTATCTCCCAGTCTCCAAAACGATTACGAGAGGACACCTCGGCCGGACGCTCTCCGATCATCTTTTTGCCGGCAAGTCGCCCGCGACTGTCATACCGCGCATACCGCTTACGCTTCTTTTTACGCGCTCCTCTCAGGTGGAGCCACAGCGTCCCACCC
>JAHFTG010000057.1 GCA_023269455.1 Opitutaceae bacterium
GGCTGCCCGAGCCCCTAGTCGAAGCCGCCGGCCCTTCCTCCTCAACCGCCTCCGCATCCGCCGACCTCGCCGACGACGTCTCCATCGCGCTCATGCTCGCCCTGGAACGCCTCTCGCCCCTCGAACGCGCCGCCTTCGTGCTTCACGACGCCTTCGGCCAAAGCTTCGACGAAGTCGCCCTCGCGCTCGACCGCCCCGCCGCCACCTGCCGTCAACTCGCCTCCCGCGCCCGCACTCACCTCCGCACCGACCGCGCCCGCTTCAAACCCTCCCCCGACGACGGCGAACGCTTCGTCAACGCCTTCCAATCGGCCGCCCGCTCCGGCGATCTCGCCGGACTCACCCGCATGCTCGCGACCGACGCCGTGATGCACTCCGACAGCGGCGGCAAAGTCCTCGCCGCCCGCCGCCACATCCTCGGCGGCGCACGCATCGCCCGCTTCTTCGCCAAACTCACCCCCAAAAAAGGCGCGCCCCTCTCCCAGGTTTTCGTGCACATCAACGGCTTGCCCGGCCTCCTCCTGCGCGACGCCCGCGGCATCACCGAAACCCTCGCCTTCGAAATCCACGACGGCGTCCTCACCGCGCTCTACCAAACGCGCAACCCCGAAAAACTCCGCCACCTCGCCGCGCTGCTCCCACCGGAATCCTAGGGCGTATCGGAAACCGCCGCCAAGAATAACGCCCAATCGATTCCTGCCGTTCCTCCTTCGACCGCCTCTATTTCATCGCAATGCTTGCCACCGTTCATGCGGCAATGCAGCATTACCGCATGACTCTCACTCTTCCCGTCAGCAAGCGTGGCGGCCTGACGCTTCCCCCGGAACTACGGCGCAAGTTGGGCTTGGACCGCGTTTCTAGCCCGCTGGTTATTGTCGAAGAACGAGATGGCGGACTTTTTCTTCAGGCCGCCGCCGCCGTGCCTGTGCGTGACATCGCCCCGGCCACCCTCGCGCAGTGGATCGCGCGCGACGAAGCCGAGATGGCCGCCTTCAACCGCACGCCCAAGGCCAAATCCAAAAAGTGAGGCTCTTCCTCGATACCAGCGTCCTCCTCGCCGCCGCTGGTTCAGCCAAAGGTGCCTCGCGTTATGTCTTGGAACACGCGGCGGCGCAGGAATGGGAACTCCTTACGTCGATTTACTGTGTCGAAGAAACCGACCGCAATGCAGCCAAACTCGGCCCCCGTGCGCCCGCTTACTGGCGTGCTTCTCTACTCCCCCGACTGACGCTCGTCCCCATCGAGCTTACCTTCGACAAGGTCCTGGTTTTCCCCAAAGCCAAAGACCGTCCAGTCCTGCTCTCGGCGCTCGGTGCAGAAGCGGACGTCTTGCTGACCCTCGACGAGGCCGATTTCCAGAAGGTCATCGGCCGCCAAGTGTATAGCCTGCAAATCCGCAGCCCCGGCGAGTTCCTCATCGAACAACGCCAAGCCGGTCATCTCTGAAGGTCCGCCGCTCTCAACTTTGCCGCACTCGACTTACAAAAGTCTCGCTTCCGCCTAATTCATTGGCAAAACGCTTGCCATCATGAACTCCGAACAGGCCCACCCTAGGCGCTGCGGGATCAAGCTGGTCGGTGATGCGTTCACCTCCATGCACGCCATCTATTTGCCAGGAAGGACTGAATTGGCTGCCCCCGCCTTCTCTGAACGAAATGCCTCTCTATTTTCGACCCGAATAACATAATGGCAAACGCATCGTATAGTGGAGAGTACTCAAAGCCCGAATGGGGATGCTCATTCCATCAAGTTAGCTCAACTTACGGCCCTAAGAACATCCATCTATGTCACGTCAAAGTTTCAGATATAATTAAAATCGCAGCTGAACTATCGAGTATTGTGATGAATGATTCATGGATCATGAATCTAGATAAGGGCGCCCGACGTGCATACGAAACCACGGTAAAAGAGACCGCTGAATGCCTAGTCGATATTTTCAAGAATAACCTCCGTTCAGGCACTGATGATAAAGTTTCCACAGAATTCGGCGAAGTCATGGTATCCATGAGCTCATCTCGTGCATTAGAAGTCATCCTTGGTCATATCTCACTCCCAATTGCTGAACTATGGAAGCCTCAGAAGAAACAAAACGAGGGGTTTGATTTCCATACGGTATGCCCAAATAAATTTATTAATTTCGGCGAAGCCAAGTTTTCGGGATCAGGCAATCCCCATGGCCTAGCATCAAGCCAAGCTCATGATTTTTTTGAATCTAAAAAACACCTCAGAGATCGCGTTCATCTAATCAATCTAGCAGGAAAAGAAAGCCTTGATCATCTAGATACAGACTCTTTTGGAGCCATATTGGCATTTTCTATAAATTCAAAAAACCCGCTAACAATATTCGAGAACGCCATCACTACAGCAGAATCGCATACTTCACTAAAAAATGCGAAATATGTATATATCGTTGGAGTGAGCCATGAATATTAAAAAAATAATAGAAAGCAAAGACGCAGCTCTAGATTTGTCGATTTTACTAAAGGAATTACACGAAAAAGGCGGAGAAGGACCAGAAATACTTGAGAAGCTGAGTTACTTCAAAGAATTTCACCCCGAAATATTCAAATCACAGGAAGAAGAAATAATATCTTCCATAGGGGTTTTTTATAAAATAAAGAACCCTCAAAGCCTCTACTCCTTTCTGATGTCAGGCTTCGGCACGCGGCATTTACGCGAATACGGTGCAGCGCTAACCCCGGTCCAGGCCAGCATTCGGCGCGCGATAGATAATCATCAATACACTTCGATATCCGCGCCAACCAGCGCAGGAAAGTCATACTCCATTCGCGATCTTATCGCAAATAGCTCAGGTGACGCAGTCATTGTAGTCCCATCACGCGCCCTTATCGCCGAATACATGAACACTATGAAACGAAGGTTTCTAGGTGATAAAAAAGTTATGATAACCCCTTTTGTAGACGATGTCTACAAGAACAGAAAACCCAGAAGAATATTTATTTTAACACCAGAAAGATCCAAGGATTTATATAAAATCAAAGACAATTTAAATATTGAAACGTTTTTCTTCGACGAAGCTCAAATCTCCGAAGAGACCGGCAGGGGAATAATTTTTGACGTCATGATACGTCGAATCCAAAAGCACTTTCCAAAATCAAAATTAATTTTCGCACACCCTTTTGTTAAAAACCCCGGCGCACAATTCTTAAAGCATAACATACCGGCAAGTCATGGCTTTTCCCAATCCTACACACATGGCTCAGTGGGGAAAATCTGCGTTTTCATACATCCAAACGAAAAAAGTTATTATTTTTCCCCATACACAGATGGGGGACACCAGATTAAGAACTGCATCGAATTCAAAGGTTCATTTAAAGATTATGCGCTTAACGGAAATCACTCGATTTTAATATATGTATCAAAATCATCCATATATAGAGGAAATTTCACATCAGAATTTGATGCATACATAAAAGATTTAAAGCCTATATCAAATCCCAGAGGCTTAATGATAATTGAACATATAGAGCATATCTTGGGCTCTAACAGCACCGGCCATCGATCAAAAATGATTGAGCTACTGAGAAAAGGAATCGTCATTCATCACGGTTCAATACCCTTAGAAGTTCGATTCCTAATAGAAAACTTTATCCGCGACGGTCACGCAAAATTATGCTTTGCAACGAGCACGCTAGCTCAGGGCATTAACATGCCTTTCGATATAGTGTGGCTCGACAACAATCGCTTTAACGGGGAAGAAGATGAACGAGCCTTGGCATTCAAAAATTTAATAGGCAGATCAGGTAGATTATCCGAGGAGGAAAAATTCGATTATGGCTACGTCTTCACCTCGGACCCTTTATTATTCTCCACCAGAATTAAAAAAGTTTTCGAGCTTCGCCCGACCTCCCTTATAGAAACCCACATACCAGAAAAGGAGGGCGATGCCGACAGAGACGAATTAATAACGGCCATCCAAAACAACACTTTCGATGACAACAAAAACATTCCCCTCTCAAAGGCACAACGCCTATCCCGCTCAGAAACATTAGAAAGAGCAGCTGAATTTCTGGCTATAATTTACCGGAATGGTGATGAAATAAAATCCAACATAGGGGGATCAACCAACCAACAATATAGGATCAGGGCAATAGAGTGCCTAAAAAACATTTACGAGTCCTCCTTAAATCGAACCCTTCAAGACGGAGAGATGGCCGTGTTTAGCAATGCCATCCAAATTTTCTTCCAAACAATTCAAGGACATTCGTTCAGGGAAATAGTTGGCTTCAGATACAGCTACATATCGAAAAAAGGGAAGTCCGGTGAACACGCAGCATTCTCTCAGCCAGCCAACAAGCTACCCGACAAAACACTAGGGAAAACATATAGTCTATTTCCACCCAACACCCCTGCAAATAATGTTGGCTACGATGTCATCGTTTTCGACACTTACGACTACATGGATACAGTTATATCTTTTTCGCTATCTGACACTTTCATTGCTGCATTTAGCATTTACCGTGAAAAGAACACAGATGATAGAGCCGATAAATTAATCGAGCTCTTTAGATACGGAACTAACAACAAAAATCACATCCTTTTGATGCGTTACGGATTTTCCCCTGAAGTAATCGGAGATATCGCATTATACGTAGAAAAAATTGATGAATCGGAGGTTAAATTTAAGAAAACAATTAACGATGCTCCAAGTGCGATAAGAGAAATAATCGAATGGTATCTCCCATGATAGGCACGAGCCAAAGGGCTCCGGCCGCTGTTTATTGATTTTTTAGATGCGCGGAGACGCCGAGCAGAACTTGTCCGAAAAGCACAGGTCCGTTCGTTGACTCTATACATCCACCCATCCCCATGAGCACCCTCACCACCGACTATCCCGTTCTCAGTCCCTACCTCAGCGTCCGTGACGCGGCGCAGGCCATCGTTTTCTACAAGGCCGCCTTCGGAGCCACCGAACGCTACCGCCTGACCGACCAAAAATCCGGCAAGGTCGTCCATGCCGAACTCCTGATCCACGGCTCCCTGATCATGCTCGCGGAGGAAAATCCGCAATGGGGCAACAAGTCCCCGGCCACGCTCGGCGGCACCGCAGTCACCTTTTGCCTGATGGTGAAAAACGCCGATACCGCCTTCGACCGCGCCGTCGCGGCGGGCGCCGGCGTGCTCATGCCCCTCGCTGATCAATTCTACGGTTTCCGCAGCGGCAGCGTGACCGACCCCTTCGGCCACCAATGGATGCTCCAGCACGAGCTCGAAAAAGTCTCCCCTGCGGACATGCAAAAACGCTGGGACGCCATGACCGGCGAATGCCCCGGCACCGCCGACGCAGCGGCAAAATAGTTCCCGGCCGGCACGGAGGCCAAAAAAGGCCGGGCCTCCACTTCTTGCAGTTGATCCCGCCCATCGCTGATCCATAAAGCGACCATGCGCCTGCTGATCCCGCTCTCCTGCCTCACAAGCATGATCCTGTGCTCGGGATGCGGGTCCGTGGTTTCCCGGATCAATTCACCGAATGCCAATCCGGTTTATAGTGGGATGCGCAGCGATTTTCACTCCATTGCCAACAACCACGGCATGAATTCCGAAATCTGGAATCGGGCTATCTGGGTTCTTGATGTGCCTTTTTCGTTTACCGCCGACACCCTGTGGCTGCCCTTCGATTTATACGATTTATCGGAGCGACGCCCCTCGGTTGATCCGCTTCTGGGATGGAAGTCGGTGCCAGCCCCGACGGCGGTCCCAGGAAACAAAGCCCCGGTAGAAAAAACTCCCTTCAACGACAAGATCACGGAGGCGGTTGATGCTTTCATCAAAAAGAAAGGCTTCAAATTTGGCCCCCAATCATCCGTTGTGCTCAAAAATCCTCATCGGCTCGGCTACATGAGATTTTACGAAGACGAAACCGGTCGGCATGCGGTTGAGATGTTTATCCCCTTGGATGACATGGCCTCCCATGTTGCGACCTACATCCTGATCTTCGACAAATCGGATGCTTTGGTAAAAGTGATAAAGTATAAGGAACATCACCGGAGCATGTGCATGAAATCGGCCGAACCCATGGGGATGCGTCCGCGTATTGTTGTATCTTAAGCCTGACGGACAGTTTTAAGGGATCACCGTTTAACCACGGTTCGCGCTCATCGCCCCATGCTTCGCCTTACCCTGATTGCCGCGTTGTGGGGGCTTAATTCCAGCGGTAAGAGCTAGCCGTCGGCAACTGTTTCAGAATGCTCGCTACCCGCTACTCACTACCCGCTACTTCCAGCATGCCTGCTCCCTTCACCCCGCCATCCGAACACGCCTGCATCAAGATCGTCGGCAGTTTTGAGGAGCTCGTCTCGACTCCGTTTGCCAATGGCGTGAACGCGCTGTGCTGGCCGCGCACCCTGCCCGGAGATTTTCAGGAAATCGTGGATCGGCTGGGCGTGGTCGAGGAAATCACCGGTTTGGATGAGGACAGTTTACGCGCGCTCACACTCAGTCCGGCCGGACAAACGGCACGCGAAATACTCATCGAGGATCTGCGCCTGCTCCGTGAGCACGAACTCGCACCGGAGTTGAACTGCATCCCGGGTTATCCGAAGGACGACGGGGCGGGACCGGTGCCGACCGATGTTTATTCGTTTCACGCGGACAGCGCCAACGTGATGGCGGATACTTTTCTGTGCAGCTACACCGTGTCGTCGTCCGAAGGCTTGCGTCCCGAGGATGCGGTGCGGTGCTCCGACGTGCCCGAGACGCGCGCGAAACTCCTCCAGGAATACGGCGGCGTGGACGACGATGGCTTTAAGGTTTTCCTGAACGAAAACTTCTACGACCTGCACTACGTCGCGAAGAGCGGCGCGCAGCCGTATGGGTTCGGCCTTGGGAATATGTGGCGCATCACCACCGACTACCCTGGCAGTCCCGTGCCGCCGTGCGTGCACCGCGCGCCTCCCACGGTCCCCGGCCAGCCGCCCCGACTGCTGCTGATCAGTTGAGGCGCGATGGGAAAAGATTTTTAACGCAAAGGTGCGGACGCGAAAATCGCAAAGGGTTCCGTCCGTCAGCCTGTGCTCTGCGGCCTTCGCTTCGGACCGCCGCTTGGCGTTTTTGCGTTAAAACGGCTTCGAGTCGGCGAGCAGCGCGTGCTTGCCGTCCACGGGGAGGAGCATGCGGCCGTCGGTCGCGATGCGCATTTTTTCCAGCCACGACTCGAACTCGGGCGCGGGTTTCAGTCCGAGGACTTGGCGGAGGTAGTGGCTGTCGTGGAAACTGGTGCTTTGGTAGCCGAGCATGATGTCGTCGGCGCCGGGCACGCCCATGATGAAGTTGCAGCCGGCCACGCCGAGGAGCGTGAGGAGGTTGTCCATGTCGTCCTGGTCGGCTTCGGCGTGGTTCGTGTAGCACACGTCGCAGCCCATCGGGAGGCCGAGAAGTTTGCCGCAGCAGTGGTCTTCGAGGCCGGCGCGGATGATCTGTTTGCCGTCGTAGAGATACTCGGGGCCGATGAAGCCGACGACGGTGTTCACAAGAAGCGGCTTGAAGGCGCGCGCGACGGCGTAGGCGCGGACTTCGCAAGTCTGCTGGTCGAGGCCGTGGTGCGCGTTGGCGGAGAGGCAGGAGCCCTGGCCGGTCTCGAAATACATGACGTTGTCGCCAACGGTGCCGCGTTTGAGCGAGAGGGCGGCGGCACGGGCTTCGGCAAGGAGCGAGAGGGTGATGCCGAAGCTTTTGTTGGCGGCTTCGGTGCCGGTGATGGATTGGAAAACGAGATCGACGGGCGCGCCGCGATTCATCGCCTGGATGGCGGTGGTGACGTGCGCGAGGATGCAGGACTGCGTGGGAATTTCGTAGCGGCGGATGAGTTCGTCGATGAGGCGGAGGAGCGTCTCCATCGCGGGGACGCTGTCGGTCGCGGGGTTGATGCCGATGACGGCGTCACCGCAGCCGTAAAGGAGTCCGTCGAGGATGGAGGCGGCGATGCCTTGGGGATCGTCGGTGGGGTGGTTGGGCTGGAGGCGGACGGCGAGGCGGCCCGGGAGGCCGAGGGTGTTGCGAAAGGCGGTGACGACGCGGCACTTTTGTCCAACAAGGATGAGATCCTGGTTGCTCATGAGCTTCGAGACGGCGGCAACCATCTCGGGGGTGAGGCCGGGGGCGAGCGCGGTGAGGCCGGGCGCGTCGGTCTCGTAGCGGAGGAGCCAGTCGCGGAAGCCGCCAACGGTGAGGTCGGCCACGGGCGCAAAGGCGGCGCGGTCGTGGGTGTCGATGATGAGGCGGGTGACTTCGTCGGTCTCGTAGGGGACGAGCAGGTCGTCGAGGAAGAGCGCGAGGGGAACGTCGGCGAGGCAGAGCTGGGCGGCGACGCGTTCCTCGGCGGAGGCCGCAGCCGTTCCGGCGAGGACATCGCCGGAACGGAGCGGGGTCGCCTTCGCCATCAGCTCGCGGAGCGAGCCGAAGGCGTGGCGGGTGGCGCCGACGTTGCAGGACCAGCGGGACATGTGGCGGACGTTGGGCGGAATGGCACGCGTTGGCGAGGCGTCAGGCGGGAGACGTTATGCGTTACACGCCGGGAGCGGGCGCAGCGGCAAGACCTTCGGCAGGCGGAGGCACGGGCGCCGGCGAGCCGCTGAGGGAGGTGACGGGCGGGCCTTTGAAGAGCTTGCGCACGCCGGCCCACCACGCGACGGCGAGGACGACGACAGCGCCGACGAGGGCGTTGAGCGCGAGATCGTTGGGCGGTTGCACGCCGGCCCAGATCACGCCGCAGACGAAGACGAACGAGATGACCGCGAGCGTTTTGAAGAGCACGGGGCCGAGGTTGAAGGGACCGGTCTTCGTCCAGGATTTCCCAAGGACAAAAAACCCGGCGATCACGGGCATGACGTAGGAAATGTAGAGGAAGATGACGCAGGCGGCGGTGAGCGTGGTGTAGGCTTTCGCGTAGAGCGTGGAGGCGACGGTGAGCACGGCGGTCGTCCAGATGGCGGTGACGGGCGTCTTCCATTTGGAGGAGACTTTTTTCAGCGCGCCGGAGAAGGGCAGGCCGCCGTCGCGCGAGAAGGCGAAAACCATGCGGGAGGTCGAGGTCACGCAGGCGAGCCCGCAGAGGTAGTTGGCAATGACGATGCCGATCCAGAGGACCTTGCCGAGGGCGCCGGGGAGCACGGCATCCATGAGCCAGGCGAAGACATTGCCACCCTGCTTCGCGCCGTCGGAAAGGCTGGGCATGGCGATGACGAAGGCGGAAACCATCACCCAGCCGAAGAGGCCGGAGATATAGACGGAGCGAATGATGCCCTTGGGGACGTTGACGGGGGCGTTTTGAGTTTCCTCGGAGGTGTGGGCCGAGGCGTCGTAACCGGTGATGGTGTAGATCGGCCAGAGGAGGCCGAGCAGGATCATCGTCACGGTGCTGCCGTGCAGCGGCCACACGCCGCCGCCGGCATCGCCACTGGTGTTGGTAAACGTGAACAGCCGCCCGACGTCATGCGTCGGCGCGAACCAGAGCATCGCGCCCGTGAGGATGATCGCGACCGCGAAGATCAAGTAGCCGCTGAAGTCGGTGAGCAACGTGACCGCGCGGATGCCGAAGTGGTTGAGGAGCGCCTGTGAAATCAGGATGAGCGACACGCCTATGATCTGGTCGTTGGTCGTGAGTTTCGCCGGGTCGATGCCGATCATCGGTCCGATAAACGTGGTGAAAAGCGCGTAGGCGCCGACGTTGACGGCGGCGGTCACGAAGACGAGGCCGGCGAGGTTGAACCACGCGGTGGCCCAGCCCCAGCCCTTGCCACCAAGAATGGAACTCCAGTGGTAGAGACCGCCGGCGGTCGGAAACGCCGAGGCGATCTGCGCCATGCAAAGCGCGACCAGCAGGCAGAGTCCGACACCAAGCGGCCAGACGATACCGGCCGCCGCGCCGCCGACCGCGCTGATGCCGAGCTGGAGCGACGTGATGCCGCCCGCGAGAATACAAATGATCGAAAACGAAATGGCGAAGTTCGAGAACCCGCTCATGCGGCGCATTAATTCCTGCGCGTAACCCATGCTATGGAGGAGTTTTTCGTCCTCCGACTGACCACCCGGCGTGTGTGCTGACATTGGATGTTTTTTTCGCTGACCGCCGGGATACGCCCGGCGCGTGGGGCTGAAATTCCAAAGGGAGCACGGCCAATGCCACCACCACCCGCATGAAAACACCGCATCCCGCAGGCAGGCGAACACTTGGCGCGGCCGACATCCGGCGAACGCCCCGAAACGTATTAAAGTGAAACGAAACCCGCTCCGATATTGTAACGCCGTTTGCACAAACACGGCTTGCGCGCGCTGCTCCCGGCAGATTCCCTCCATCCCTCAATTGTCTTAAAAACGTGCCCGATATCACCTCCTCTCCTCCCTCTCTCCTGCGCCGCGTGCTGACCGCCGTTTCCCAGTGGATCGACTCCGACGTGTGCCCCGAAGGCGCCGAAAAAATGCGCGCCGAAAGCGACCGCGTTGACTGGGTCCGCGTCATGCCCTTCGTGTTGCTCCACCTCGGCTGCCTCGGCATCATCTGGGTCGGCGCAAGCTGGTTCGCCGTGTGGGCCGCCGTCGCGCTCTACTTCGTGCGCATGTTTGCCGTCACCGGCATCCACCACCGTTATTTTTCACACAAGACTTACAGCACATCCCGCTTCGGCCAGTTCCTCCTCGCGCTCTGGGCTGGCACCACCGTGCAACGCGGCTCCCTCTGGTGGGCCTATCACCACCGCCACCACCACCAGCATTCCGACGGCCCCGAGGACGCCCATTCGCCGCACGTTCACGGCTTCCTCTGGTCGCACATCGGCTGGATCACCAGCCGCAACAACTTACCCACCGA
>JAHFTG010000279.1 GCA_023269455.1 Opitutaceae bacterium
CGAGGCGATGCTCCGCCGCAACCTCGTTATCTACGGTCTCGGCGGCATCCTCGTCCCCTTCATCGGCATCAAGCTCATCGACGTCCTCCTCAACGCCCTCCACCTCGTCTGATTCTATAGCCAAATCCAGTTACACAGAGGGCACAAGAGGTCGCACAGAGTCCACAAAGCCAAACCACCGCTCCCTATTCCGTCCTCTCCGTGACCTCTGTGCCCCCTCTCGTGCCCTCTGTGTAATCTCTCCGATTCCGGATCCTCCCTCCATCCTCCTGCTCTGCCCACCATGAAAACCTTCCTCTCCGAACTCCGCACCGCCCTCCTCCTCACCGCCGTCCTCGCCGTCCTCCTCTGCGGCGTCTACCCCCTCGCCGTCTGGGCCGGCGCGCAAACCCTCTTCCCCTCCCGCGCCAACGGCTCTCTCGTCACCGACGCCGACGGCACCGTGCGCGGCTCCTCCCTCCTCGGCCAGTCCTTCACCTCCGAAAAATACTTCAACTCCCGCCCCTCCGCCGCCGGCCCAGGCTACGACGCCGCCAACTCCTCCGGCACCAACCTCGGCCCCACCAGCCAAAAACTCGCCGACTCCATCAAAGCCGCCATCACCGCCTACCGCACGTCCAACGGTCTCGCCCCCGACGCCCCCGTCCCCGCCGACGCTGTCACCTCCTCCGCCAGCGGTCTCGACCCCCACATCAGCCTGACCAACGCCCAACTCCAGGCCCCCCGCGTCGCCGCAGCCCGCCACCTCCCTTTAGCCGCCGTCACTCAACTCATCGCCGCCCACACCACGCCCCGCGACTTTGCCATCTTCGGCGAGCCCACCGTCAACGTCCTCCTCCTAAACCGCGCCCTCGACCAACACCGCTGATCCCCTTTTTCGCCAGACGCCGCCTTGACCCCCGCATGTTCCCAGATACATATCTGATTCGTGAAAACTACATATTCGGTCAGCGAGGGTCAGGCCAACTTCCCCCGCATCGTCAAGCAGGCCGAGGACGAACTGGTGACCATCGAACGACGTGGCACCGTAGCCGCATTCGTAGTTGGTCGCACGCGCATGGAGGCCATCGCCGAAACGATGGAACTGCTCGCCTCCGACTCATTCCGCACGACCCTGAAAGCCTACCGCGCAGGCAAACTGGTGATGAAGCCCCTCGTCTCCGCCGATGTATAAAGTGTGCATCTCCACACAAGTGGAGGCTTTCCTTCGCACCCTTGCGCCCACTCCCAAGCAACGCGTGCGTGCCGCCATCGCCGCACTCTCCACCCAACGCGGCGACTTCAAAGCCCTCGAAAACGAACTCATCGGCTTTCATCGTCTCAAAGTGGGCCGCCACCGGATTGTTTTTTGCTACGTCGAAGGCAAGACCATCGACTGCATCTTCGCCGAGGAACGAAAGCTCGTTTACGAAGTCTTCGCCGCCCTTCTCCGTGAAAATCTTGATGCCTAGCCGGGATTCCGGTCCCGCAGCCTAAAAACTCCGTGTCCGCTCCCGCTCACCATTCCGCCCACGACCGCCGCCCCGATCCTGACGCCCTCCTCGCCTCCTTCCAGCGCGAGGAAAAGCGCGCCCGTCGCGGCCGCCTGAAAATCTTCTTCGGCATGTGCCCCGGCGTGGGTAAGACCTACGCCATGCTCCGCGCCGCCCAGCAGGAATTCAAGGACGGCACCGACCTCCTTGTCGGCATCGTCGAGACCCACGGCCGCGCCGAAACCGAGGCCCTCCTCGCCGGCCTCCCCCTCCTCCCTCGCAAAGAAACCGACTACCGAGGCATCAAGGTCACCGAGATGGACCTCGACGCCCTTCTCGCCCGCCAGCCCCGCCCCCGCCTCGTCCTCGTGGACGAGTTCGCCCACACCAACGCCGAAGGCTCCCGCCACCCCAAACGCTACCAGGACGTCGTCGAACTCCTCGACGCCGGTATCGACATTTTCACCACGCTCAACGTCCAGCACGTCGAAAGCCGCGCCGACGCCGTCCGCCAGATCACCGGCGCCACCGTCCACGAAACCGTCCCCGATTCCGTCTTCGAACTCGCCGACCAGATCGAGCTCATCGACCTCACCCCCGAAGCCCTCCGCGAACGCCTCGCCGAAGGAAAAGTTTACCTCGCCAACCACGCCCGCGCCGCCGCCGCCGACGGCTTCTTTAAAGACACCCACCTCACCGCGCTCCGCGAACTCGCCCTCCGCTTCGTCGCCGAACGCGTCGAAAAACGCCTCCGCGAACTCCGCGCCACCAGCCCCCTCAAAACCGTCTGGCGCTCCGGCGAACGCCTCCTCGTCGCCATCGGCCCGAGCCCCTCATCCCTCCAACTCGTCCGCTGGACCCGCCGCATGGCCGCCGCCCAAGGCGCCACCTGGATCGCCGTCAGCGTCGAGTCCTCCCGCCCGCTCCTCCCCGAAGACCAGCGCCGCCGCGAACAAAACCTCGCCCTCGCCTCCGAACTCGGCGCCGAGATCGTCGTCACCCACGACGAAAACATCGCCGCCGCCCTCGTCCGCGTCGCCCTCCAGAACAACGCCACCCAGATCGTCGTCGGCCAGTCCCGCAACCCGCGTTGGCTCGACTTCGTGCGCGGCGGCAACCTCGTGGACCGCCTCCTTCGCATCAGCGGCCCCATCGACATCTACGTCGTCCCCGCCGAGCGCCTCGCCGAAAAACCCGGCCTCCGCATCGACTGGCAGGCCGCCGCCCACTCCCCCGCCCGCGAGTATTACGACGTCCTCACCACCATCGGCATCCTCACCGCCGCCAGTTGGTTCATCGTCCCCTACACCGGCTACCTCTCCGTCGGTCTGCTCTATCTCCTCGCCGTCATCGTGCTCAGCCTCCGCGTCGGCCGCTGGCCCGTGCTCGCCGCCGGCGTGCTCAGCGCGCTCACCTGGAACTTCCTCTTCATTCCGCCGCTCTTCACCTTCGTCATCTCGAAATTCGAAGACGGCATGATGTTCGCCACCTACTTCATCGTCGCCCTCGTCTCCGGCCAGCTCACCGGCCGCTTCCGCGCCCAGGCCCGCCACGAACGCCTCCGCGAAGAACGCGCCACCGCGCTCTTCCACCTCACCCAGGCCCTCAGCGCCGCCCGCACCCTCGACGACGCCGTCTTCGCCGCCCTCCGCCAGGCCGACGAAATCTTCGGCGCCAAGACCGCCCTCCTCATCGCGGATAACGACACCCTCACCGCCCACTTCGCCGGCTCCTTCACCCTCGCCGAAAAAGAACGCGCCGTCGCCGAGTGGGCCTGGCGCAACCGCAAAAAAGCCGGCCGCTTCACCGACACCCTCCCGTCCTCCGAAGGCTTCCATCTCCCGCTCGTCCGTGACGACACCATCCACGGCGTCCTCGTCATCTCCGTCCCGCCCGACGCCCACCTCACCCTCGCCCAACGCGAACTCGCCGAAAGCTTCGCCACCCAGCTCGCCCTCGTCCTCGAACGTGAGCAACTCCGCACCGTCAGCGAACGCGAAAAACTCCTCGC
>JAHFTG010000280.1 GCA_023269455.1 Opitutaceae bacterium
CGGCCGGAGCCGTCACCGGTGCAGGCGCAGGCTCCGAAACGGGCGGTTCGCTTGCCGACGGTTCTTCGGTCTTCGCCGCAGCGGCCGCGCTCGCCGCCGTCACCTGCAAATAGGCGCGCAACACTTCATAAAACGGACGATCACCGATCTGCTTCTTCACTTCCAACCACTCGAAGACCGCCTGCTCTACCGAAACATCGTAAGGTTTCAGCGAGTGGGTCAGCGACACGAGATGCTCCACGGCCGCCGCCACGCTCGGCTGCTGCCCTTTAAGCGCGTTGACCGCCGCCACATAGTCCTCGATCGAATCGCGAAACTTCAGCCCGCGCGGTTGCAGTTTCAACGACGCGAAATGCACATCTTTCGAATTGATGAACGGCGTGTGCATCCCAAACGGATTCACCGTCAGCCCCTGCCCCGCCAGCGACGCGATTCGCAGACGCTCCTCGATCACCACCGTCTCCATGACCGCCTCGGCCTCCGTGGGGAAACTTTGCTCATGCTCGGTCCCGCCCTCCTGCCACTTCAACTTATAGGCGACGGCCCCCCGATAGATGATTTGATGAAGCGTGACGGGGGATTCGGGATTCATGATGGGACGGGAGACTGGCACCCCAAACGGGGTGCTTTCGTAAATCACTGATCAGCATCGCTCATGCCACCGCGCCCGTGTTCACAGCTTTGTTGCGCGATTCGCACTGCCTATAATCGCCTGAATCCCATAGCCCGCGAGCCGATTGCGTCATGCGCCCCCAGACAAGAGGAATAGGCATCGCGTTTACACAAAGGCATTTCTATGATGATCGAACCGCCGAAAACAAGGACAGGCCGATGACATATAAAATGCCATCAACCCCTCCCTGATCGGCACCATCCATCCCATGAGAGACGACTATCTTAAAAACGCCCTGAAGGTCGTCGATGACCCCATGATCTTGGTCAACATCGTCTCCCGCCGCGTGAAGCAGCTCCGTCACGGCAGCCGCCCGTTGGTGGAATCGTTGGAAAAACTTTCCCCCGAAGACACCGCCCTCCGCGAAATCTCCGAAGGCAAAATCAGCTACACGCTGGCGACGCCCGAAGAGCTCGCGAAACTCTAAAGCCCGGCCCGCGCCGAGCCAGTCAGGACGGTTGCCCTCTTCCGCCGGCGGAATGGGCATGCGCTGAGTTGCGCCCGTGAGAGATTGCCAAGTCCCCCGGACTCGCGCTCATAACAGCACGCGCCGCCGCTCACCTGCCGCCCGCGTTTGACTCCCATTACACGCCCATGCGCCCCCACATCCTCGTCATCGACGACTCCAAAGCGGTCCGCATCATCGCCCAAAAAGCCCTCGCCCGCTTCGCTTGCTCCGTGGACGAAGCCTCCAACGGCTTCAACGGCCTGTTCGCCATGGAGCGAACCCTCCCCGACCTCCTTCTCCTCGACGTAAGCATGCCCATCATGGACGGCGTCGAAATGCTCACCCTGCTGAAATCCCACGAGCAGCTCCGCCTCGTCCCCGTGATCATGCTGACCGCCTCGACCGATCACAAAGTCCTCCCCAAAGTCACCGCCCTCGGCGTGAGCGCCTTCCTGAAAAAACCCTTCAGCGAAACCGCCCTCCTCGACGCGATCCGCACCGTCGTCACGCTCAAGCCGGTGTAAGTTTTGGCAGCCCCATTTTAAGCCGTCGGCTTAAAACGTAAAAAAGTGTAAATCCGTCCGCATTGGACGCGAGTGTGGCGCGAAAACGGCTTGTTGCCCCTTCAATCCGTCGCATGCCCCGTCCCCTTCCCCTTTCCAGCCCGCGATCCTCCCGGTCGCCCGCCCGATCTCGTTTCGGGCGGACCCACGCTCTTCGCCCATGACCAAGGCCCGCGTTCTCCTCGCCGACGACTCCGTCGTCTGCCGCAACGTCTTCGTCATCCTGCTCGAAAATGCCGGCTACGAAGTGACCAGCGTATTCGACGGCCAGGAAGCCCTCAAAGCCCTCCGCACCTCGCCCTTCGACCTCGCCATCCTCGACAACGAGATGCCCAACCTCGACGGCATCGGCGCCCTCACCGAGCTGCGCCAGTTTCTCCCCGACCTGCCCGTCGTCGTCTGCTCCGGCACCGTCACCTCCGACCATATCGTCCAGTATCGGGCGCTCGGCATCTCCGATATCCTCACCAAACCCGTCGATCCCCGCACCCTCCGCGAAAAAATCGCCCGCGTCCTCGCCCTCCGCCACGCCCCCGCGCCCACTCATTCCGCCTCGGGATTGCCTCGCGCCGCCGACGACGCCCCTCTCCCCAGCCCGCTCATCGCCGGCCCGTCCAAAATCGCCGCCAAGCTGAGTTCCGATTCCCTCCGCCTGCGTGATTTTCGCTCAGTCGCCATCATCGAAGGCCGCCATGGCTCCGGCCGCTTCGAACTCGCGCTCAACGCCGCCCCCGTCACCAACAGCCATAAAGTCGTCTGCCATGCCACCGAAGTCAGCGCCGCCCACCTCGACGAACTTTTAAAGCCCGCCCACGAGCAGCATCTCCCGCCCTTCTTGGTCGTGCTCGAAGCCGACCGCCTCGACCTGCCTCGCCAGGCCCTGATCGAACAACTCGTGCGCGGCCGCCTGGAGAAACACGCCGACCTGTCGAAACGCCTCCGCCTCGTCCTCTGCGCGCAAGACTCGCTCTGCGACCTCCACTTCAACGAATACCTCCTCATGCGCGCGATGGCCACCACCTACCGCGTGCCCGATTTCTCCACGCGCCAGGAAGACTGGGTGGACATCGCCAAGGCGATCCTCCGCCGCGCCAGCAGCGGCAAAGATTCCTTTGGCCCCGCCGCCCTCAAGTGGATCGATCAGCAGCCTTGGCCCGGCGACTACATGCAGATGCACCGCATGATCGAGCTCGCGCGCCGTCAAGCGAAGCTCACGTCGATCGTCTCCGCCATGCACCTCCAGCTCGCCCTCGCCGCCGAAGCCGAGTGCAGCGAGCCCCTCTTTCACGACATGCTCTTCCACGTCCACTCCGGCGGGGATTGAGGGACGCGGGAAACAAATTGGGTGGATAGGTGTTGAATCCCTGCGGAACCGGTCGGCGCAAGCTCGGTCAGTCGCAATCAACCCATTCCTCCATGCATTCCCCCACCCATGCAGAAATCACCCGGCGCGCCGAAAAACTCTGGCAAGATTACGGTCGCCCTGCCGGCCGCGACGAAGAGATCTGGCTCGAAGCCGAACGCACCCTCACCGCCGCGTCGTCAAAATCCCCGTCCCAGCCCCTCGGCGAAGGCCACAGCGCCCACGCCCTCGTCGAGAAAGCGAGCGAGCAAAGAAAAGAAGCCCTCGCCCCCCAGCGCCCGACCAAATCCGCGCCCAAGGCCCAGCCCCCCGAAACCGGCAAGCCCCTCTGGAGCAAACCGCACTCACGCTAGCCCTCCCCCCAGCGCCCGCCTCCGCCACGATCACCTCAAGACAGGCGGCGAGATCCGCAGTATTATCCCGGTTCATTAAACT
>JAHFTG010000281.1 GCA_023269455.1 Opitutaceae bacterium
ACTATCGACAACTGTATACAATGCCGTGCCCTGAGTAAATGACGCTCCGTCATAACCCGACGTAAAGCTCATACTAAGACGATCACCTATCAAGACGGCCGTCGGAGACGAAACCGTTCCTCTAGATTTAGAAAGATTAAAGGTCCCCCCAATTTGCCCATCAGCAGCTCTATATACACCCAAATTTGGCCCATTGCTTGTAGTTTTCCCTCCTCCCGGAGTATTTCTTGTCAAACTAATCAGCGCTGGCCCTAGCGTGGTTTCAGCCAATCCTGTCGTCGGATTAAACAGATTCAGCGTATTGGTCGCATCGAGCTGCATCTGCGGCGTGCTCGTGTTACTCTGCCACACCCAGTTGGCGGTTGGTCGCGTGGCATTGAAGTAAATCGTGGGGACCGTGCCGTCGCTGTAGAGTAGGTTCAGCCCCGGGATGGTCGTTGAGTCCGCGCGCGTGCCAACACTCAAGGTGTTGCCAGAAACGTCAGCGTCACCGGTCACTGAAAGGTTTCCACTGACCATCTGGTCTTGGGCTAGGGCCAAAGAGCCAGCGCCAAGGGTTGCGACGAATGCCAAAAGCGTAAATACGCGCATGGGAACCAAGGTGAGCGATTTCATCGAGAAGAGGAGTTAGAAGACGTTGGAAAAACGAGTTGCTGAATATTAGGCATGCATTGGCACGCCTTCAGAAATCCATGCGGTAAAAGGGCTCTTCATATTTCTGCAAGTAATTAGTACATTTGTTCCGAGGTCCACCGTTATACCAATTTACACGGCCAGTGTTTACCGTTTTTTAACAATCTTGTTTTGACTCTAGGATCTATCGTTTTTTGCGCCTGGTGGCTTCTGCACCGAAGGTGTTTTTACAAATGTTACATCCCTTCAGTTAACGATTTCAATAACCGCCAGAATAGATAGGATTTCATGAGATCCACAGGTTTTTCAGATTAACCCAATCATCAATAAATGCTTACGAATTACAATTTACACCTAAAATTGTAATCGGATACCTACCTTACATGGTTGCCAAGATTTCAACGTGCATTCATTTATTCTACAATATATTAATAATCATTTAGTAGCACTTTTGATAAATTCCAAGTGTATCACGATGCCTGCGAGGCAAGGCGCTCCGCGCATCTGCAACGGCAGGCGGATAAGTTCCTTCCGCCGGTTCGGACGGGGAAAACTTACTCTTCGGTTTACGGCGGAAAGTTTTCAAATGCCGCATTCCTCCCTCGGCGAAGGCGTATGGACGAGTCTCTGCTCGAAACATCTGGCGCAGGGCAGCTAAATGCGAAACTTCCACCGTTTCGCACCGCAACGACTAATCCGTCATAACCCATACGTGAAGATCTCCTTCCGTCCGCCAAGGACATTTCTCAAATCGGGGCGTATTTCGAGGATAAATCCGGAAAGAGCTTTTGGTTCTACGTCTACGTCACCTTTTTAAGGACGGGAGCCCTTAGTTTGGATACCGGAGCGAGCCGACAGACCGGACAGATTCGGTCCGCACTCATGATCTCGGGCAGTCCCCCACGCGGTCGAGCGCCACCGATCTGGTGTGATAGGACCTCTACCCTTCTTGTTTTTAAGCCACCGTCTTTGATTAAGCGTGTGACTGATTTTCCGGCACTTGGGCCGTGTGCAGTATTTCTGCCGACCGGCCGCGTGAGGCGCAGGGATTGAACAGCGCACCGCAGGCGGCGCACTGGGGATGACGAGACGTTTTTTCCGTGCTGTATTCACAATCTGGGTGACGCACGGCCTATGCCCTGTGTTTAGGTTGCCAGAAGGTTGCCAAATTTGCTGTTTTTGGCTTCCCTTTCCTGCACTTTTCAGCTTCTCTCTACTCGTTCTAAACCACTAACCACCAACTAAGTCCGCGTTTACTCGCAACTTAGCTCTGTTCGCTCAGTCGGGTTCGAGTCCCTTCCCGAGCACCATTTTTTTAGAGGTAAGCAGCCCCAAGGGGCTCCTACTCCTGCCAAGTGTTTTGGCCCGAGTTGATTTACACGGATGATCTGAACATCAGATTCACCTTCAAGCCCGACTTAATTAGCCTCCGCCGCATTCACGCTAAGTAACGCAGCGACGACGAGGACGGTATATGGGGGCTTTTATCGGCTGCTGGCATGAATACCGCCACAGCGTCGTGCATGGCTTCCAGCCCCTCAAAAGCCTGGGGAAAGGCAGTCTTCGCAAGTGAATTCCCGGTTGCTGGAGACTTCATTTTTATCTCATCTGCCGCGTCGGCCCCACTCGCACCATGCCCCGGCCCAAAAACTCAATGCAATTGCGCAATCAACACATCTTTATAACCGGAGGCTCCAGCGGCATAGGGCTTTCAGTCGCCCGTCAGGCTGCCGTCGCCGGTGCGCGTCTTAGCCTAGTGGGTCGCGACGCCGCCAAGCTCTCCGCCGCCTCCGCGACGGTGCGTGCCGAAACTCCCTCGACTCCGGAAATCGTCACTATCCCCGCCGATGTTTCCAGCGAGTCAGCCGTGCTCGCTGCGTTGCAAATCGCTGAAGCCGTCCACGGCCCCATCGACATCCTGATCACATCGGCCGGCGTGGCTCGTCCGGGGTATTTCGAGGAAATCCCCGTATCCGTTTTCGAACGCACGATGGCCGTTAACTATTTTGGCACGCTCTACGCCATCAAAGCCGTGGTGCCCTCCATGCGCGCTCGCGCCCACGGTTCGATCGTCCTCATATCGTCGGGGGCCGGGCTAGTCGGCTTGTTTGGTTATACGCCTTATGCTCCCAGCAAATTTGCCCTGCGCGGACTCGCCGAGACTCTGCGGGCCGAGCTCAAGCCCGCTGGCATTGCCGTCACCATCGTCTATCCGCCGGACACCGATACGCCTCAACTTATCGAAGAAAATCTCACCAAGCCGCCCGAGACGAAAGCACTCACCGCCGGCGGCGGCCTCTGGACATCTGATGCGGTCGCACGCGTCACGCTCGACGCCGTGCGCTGCGGACGCTTCTCGGTCACTCCGGGCTTTCAACTCACCATCCTTTCGTGGCTGCACAGCCTGATCGCACCGATCCTTCACTGGAGTTTTGATCGGGTCGCCGCCCGCGCCCGTCGCGAGGCCGACGCCAAAGGAACCTCGAAATAACCGCCGCCGATTCCTTCACCGGAATCCCCCTCATCAACAGGAGCACGTTGCTCTTGGTGATCACCATGCTTACGGCTCCCGGCGCGCGTCATGCGCGTGTGCTGCGCGAGGGAGGCATCGCGGCAAACTGGATGGGGTTATTCGGCTAGGCCAGGATGGTCTCGGCGATACCCCTGCCGACCTTGTTCGCATCGATATCGAAAGCCGCGCTGAACTCGATGTCACCGACCTGATAACCGCCGAGATTTATGTTCATCAGTCCCGGCACGACCCCGTCCTCGGGCGCGTTACGCTAAAAATGAGCTCCATGAACCAGAGAAGAGGCGCCATTCCCCGCACCGATTCGCAACCCT